>NZ_QOHL01000009.1:0-46170 GCF_004181775.1 Ehrlichia minasensis | reverse complement strand
TTCATTAAAAGCAGTTTAACATCAGATATTAAAGTGCAAGTTTTAACATAACTGCATGCAAAATAATGTTTGAAGCACTGACAGCTAGACTGTGTTTTATACAAGGATATTAAAAACTAGAAAAATGTTTCTGTCTATTTCATTAAAAGCAGCTTAACATCAGATATTGAAGTACGAATTTTAATATATCTCATAATTAATGGAAGCTAACTTCATCTCTTACACATTAGTTACTTTAAAAGAGAGTTTTATAGTTAAAAAACACGAAACTCAAACCTCTTTTATTCTATATCTATTGTGCACTGATCATCTTAAAAAATATTCAATCACAGATAAACCTAGCTTCTTAAAGCTACACTCTTGCAAAACAAATAAAAGTTATAACTAAGATAAGCTAAATTTAATTCATCTTATTTTGTATGTATTATTCAATGGACGCAACAATCAAATTGTACCAGCAGGATAAAAAATTCTGTACTCATTGCTACATGTTTCTATAAATACAAAGCTAACAAACTTTACTACAAACACAAATATATGAAAACTCGTGGAATTACTAAACATGGCAAATGAATTTAACACCATCTATTTCATAAATCCAGGAAATGGTATTAATATGTTTAAACTCTTTTTCCAATACAAAAATAGTTTATAGTAAAACCTTTAAGTAAGATCTGTCTGCTGAGCAGGACTGATTGCTTCAATATTCAAATGTGATAACAATACACTTTTTATGTTTTCTTTTTCATGCATCATTGCTTTACCATTACAACAATCTATCTGTTTAGCATATATAGCATAAGCAACACAAACAGCAGCAAAAAAAACAATTGATATAACAGCAAATAGTACAGATCTATAGACACATTGTTCATACCCTAAAATATCACTTGCCTTAAAATGCAATATAGCATTTAGTGCACATAAAAGTATAAATATTACAGCAATAAGTAAAGATGCACATTTAAATTCATTACGTTCTTTTTTAATGCTGAGATATCTAGCTTTAGAACCAGACATTTCAGCAAATTTATTGGACATTAAGTCATATATATGCTTTGCATACCTATACAAACTATGCCCATATTTGTTTTTACCAATATTATTTTTATCAAAACATAACCTTACGCACAGTTCCTTCTGTGCATGAATTCTAGAATCACATATAGGCAATCTACTACTTATTTCAGAAAAATCTTCTAATAAGGCTTTAAGATTTCCATCACCTACACTTGTAATAGTAGATGTCATTATATCATGTACAGTATACCCTCTCTTATTCTTTACTTCAAATAATCTCCACAAAGGTACAGAAGTTAGCAACAATCCATATGCATTTACACATTGTTTTAGATAATTTTCAATTTCACTCGATAATTCCTCATTTTTTTCCCTCACATATGTTACAACATTTCTTATCTCTGATAGAGATGAATCCATAACATTTTTTAGATGCCCCATATTATTTCTATAGGTTATATTATAAAACGAAAGTATCTTCGCAAAATTAACCAAATAAACTGATGACATAATATGCAATGGTGTATCTCCATGGGAATTTTGTTGTACAATCATTGCAGGTGCATTTTTCAAAAAGTATTTAATAACTTCTTCATTCATATATGGAGCACATGCTACATAATGCATTGGATTATTGCCATCTACATCCAATTCATTAAGTATCTCCATCCTGTTATATATTAATAGCTGTATAATTTCACATAAGAAATCCCATTGCTTTTCTGGATTACAAATATTCACAGCATAATGCAGAGCGGTTCTACCACGGCTATCAAGTCTATATTGAGAAAAACCCATCAAAAATTCTTTTACCAATGAATACGCTAACCCACTAAGCTGATGATCATCTACTAGAAAATATAATTTAGTTAATGCACTCATAGTATCAGGAATAAGAGGATCACAAGGCTGATCTGAATGCGCTAAGAATTGAGAAACTTGTTCCGCAGAAATTCTTTGTTCAGCAACAGCTTTATTAATTTTATCAGCCAGTATTTTTACAGCTTGTATCACACATTCAAACATCTGAGCTTTATATTCTAACTGACGCTGTTCTAAAATCTGTGGATCCACTTCTTCTTCTGAAGTTTCATCATTATCTAATACATTAAATAACGTTCTATAAACCCTATTAGAAATAGATTGATATGCAAGTTTCAATTTACTAGTAATATCTTTTATGTCATTAACTTGAGAATCTACAATTCTACCTTGATCTGCACTGGATTCATCAATGGCTTCTGACAATAATTCCTTAAGCTGAGCTCGGAGAGTATTACTGGAGTTACTTTTAATACCAGATATATCATATAATGACATGATCAAATAGTAAAATACCGTCCCAAGCTCATTCTTTAGCAGTAAAATATCTTCACTTTCCAAAGATTCCAGAATCTTAAGAAATGACTTATCTTCATTTAATATCTTACTTAATACGAGAGGTTTAATATATCTTATTACAGCTACTCTATGCATCATTAACATGGAAACACCATATCATACAAAATTCCTATTTTATCAATCTCAGTTGAAACAAATTTAATTTTTTAATAATTATAAAGATTCTAACCATTGATTGTGAAACATAAAATAAAAATTTTAACTATTAATTACGACATATAAAATTTTTTACATATTGATTATCTATATTTCTGATATTTTGAACGGACTCATACGCAATAATTTTCCCATTATACAATACAGCTATTTTGCTAGCAATTTTAAAAGCACTACTAATATCATGTGTAATAGTAATAACTGTTAAGTTAAATTCCTTATGACATTTTATTATAATCTCATTCACAACATCAGACATTATTGGATCTAATCCTGATGTTGGCTCATCAAGTATCATAATCTTAGGCTCGCTAACAATCGCCCTAGCCAATGCTATCCTCTTTTTCATACCACCAGATAATTCAATAGGATACATATCTAATACATCATCACTTAACCCTACTAAATTCAGCCCAGAAGCAGCAATTTTCCTTGACAAATTTTTATCACGGTTGAACCTATAATGTAAGTTAAAAGCAATATTTTCACACACTGTTAAACTATCAAACAAAGCACAATTCTGAAATAAAACACCAAAATTTCTAATCAAGCTTTTATCATGCCTAATATCAACACCACCAATCACAACTTTGCCAGAAGTAGGAGCAATTAATCCTAGTATCATTTTTGTCAATACAGATTTTCCACTACCCGACTCTCCCACAATAACCAATGATTCACCATATGCAATATTAAGACTTATTCCCTTCAACACTTGATGTCCATGAAAATCTATATGCAAATCAGATAAAGAAATGTAATCCATAAAACTAACTACTATGAATAAAAGACGGTAATTACATAATTGAGTAAGATGATAAACATAGATGAAACAACAACAACATAAGTAGTTGCCATTCCAACACCTCTAGCTCCACCACTACAATAATAACCGCTATAACAACCCATAAAGGATATTATAAAACCAAATACTGTAGCTTTAATTAATCCTAAAGTAACATCTTTAACATGTAAAAACTTCATTATTCCTCTAATATATATTTCAGACGTATAGCCCAACTGGTACGAGCCAACAATATAGCCACCATAAGCACCAATTAAATCAGCACACAAAATCAGCAGAGGCATCGCAATCATTGCAGAAAGAATTCTGGGAACGATCAAATATTTAAATGGATTAGTATCCAATGTGAACAAAGCATCTATTTGCTCAGTAATACGCATAGTACCTATTTCAGCAGCAATCGCTGCTCCCACACGTCCTGCAATAATAAGTCCAACCAATACCGGCCCTAACTCTCTTACTATAGCAACTACAACTACTCCAGAAACAAAATCACCTGAAACGTTATTATGTACTATCAAAGAATTCTGCAAAATCAAAACTGCACCAGTAAATATAGCCGTTATGCCAACTATTGGTAGGGAAAAAAAGAAGATTTCTATAAACTGTTTAAATATAACTCCATAGTAATAAGGAGGCATAAAACAATTACACACAAACTTTACAAAAAAAACAAAAGAATGTCCTATATTAAAAATTAAATCGATTACGTACTTCCCAATAGTTTCCAAAAACCAAAACAACACTAAATGTAAACGCAAAAATTGCATAAAGTTACACCAAAACCTTTGAACAAAGCATACAACAAACATTATATGTAATTACTATTTATTTATAATCCAACCAGTAACAATAAACTCATTAAATCAGCAATAAAAACACTTACATCCGTAGAATATAAAAAACCATTATATAATCTTTTTAAAACAATATTTAGGCATTCTAAAATTTCACTCAGTTAATATATCAAAAAATTAATAATTTATTTAAAATTTAAATTAATATAATACTAAAATCTGTACTCTTGCAACTCAAAAGTAATTATTAGTTCATAAATTACATTATACCTAATAAGTTATATACGTAACAATTTAATATAAAAAATTTAAGATTTTATAAAATTGCTCAGTAGCATATCACTATAATAATATTAGCCATCTACAATGACACATTCTTAATATATAAGACATTATGATATATACCTTAAATAAAGGATACATAAAAATACCGCAGAGACACTCTACAAACAAAATTTAACTTCAGGGAACAAATACAATATCAACATTTCACATGTAATACAAACCACAGATAAATTTACAAAATAAGCCTTGCATAGCTTATTAACACATCATCTTCATCAAAACTATAAATCCAATACAAACTATAAAGAAGATTTAAGCGCTTGCACGTAATCTAATATATTTTCTGCGTTAAAAATCGCAGATCCAACAACTAGAATATCCGCTCCAGCTTCTATTACACTTTTAGCATTGTGAATATTAATGCCACCATCCACAGCTATTTTAGTTTTTAATGAATATTTTTCTATCATATCACGAATACGTGAAATTTTATCTAACTGAGATACAATAAACTGTTGTCCACCAAAGCCAGGATTTACAGTCATAATTAATACAAGATCAAGTTCAAAAATAATATATTCTAAAATATTATGGTGAGATGTTGGCACAAGAGATAATCCAGCACCTTTACCATAAGATTTTATCTTCTTTATTACACGATCTAAATGTACCTCAGATTCTGCGTGTACAGTAATCATATCTGCACCTGCATCAATAAAAGGTTCTATATAATTACTAGGAGAATTTATCATCAGGTGCACATCAAACGGTATTTCTGTACACTTCCTTATTGCAGACACAACAACAGGACCTATGGTAATATTAGGCACAAAATTACCATCCATCACATCTATATGAATATAATCTACACTTGCATTTTCAAGCACTTCTATTGATTTACTCAAATTAGCAAAATCTGCTGATAATATAGAACTAGACACTTCTACAATTCTTTTCTTTTTTAACACGTGAATCTTGACAATGAGATATATGACTTAAAGTCTACTAAACTCTATACAATTTTCAAGCATGCAGATAAAAAATAAGAATTTCCCACATATTAAATTTTACACTACATATTACTCAGAAAATTTTAATATGCATAACTCACTGTATAACATAAAACTACCATAAGCCATTTAAATTGCAAATATACCAATATTGTTAACCCGAATACTATATGCACTTAATGACAAACCACATTCTACTGATTTTGATAACATTAGACAGCCTTGATATTATTATTACAACAACACTTATCATACTGCTTAATAAACTTATGTTTAGTGAGATCAATGTATAAGTATTTTAAAATGACAACACCTTTCAACATGTAACTAACTCATTTTAACACACAAGCTAGTAATAAGTCGCTAGACAAAACTAAACTCAAGAATATTAATTTCAGATTTAATACTCTCAAATGCATAACTCAGCAGACTGCTAACTAGTTATAGAATCACTACTACTTTGTAGTACTCTTAAATAAATAACTAGTAGTAACATCTAAAGATAATAAACAGCTGTATTCACCATACTGATCTTAATAGCATAAAATGATCTCAACACCACAACAGCAGAAATATGTTGTCAGACAAAACCAAATTCAGGAATATTAAACTTCAGATTTAAGACTTTCAAATGCATAACTCAGCAGACTGCTAACTAGTTAAGAAGCCATTACTACACAGTTTTAATAACATGAAGTAATTGCAAATACTAATATTGCAATTGTCAATAACAATATCTCATCATTAAACAAACTTTTTTTAATCCAATAAAAATATCATTACGTCATATTGCTATCATATGGGACCAAATCAGCCCAATTATTTCCTATATTAAAATCAACTTTCAATGGTACTGATAATTTAACTATATTCTCCATCACTTCCTTTATTATTTTCACCGCATCATCAACTTGTTCTTCTAAAACTTCAAACAGTAGCTCATCATGTACTTGCAGTATAAGTGAACCATTTCTTAATTTATCAAATAAATGAATCATTGACATTTTTATGATATCAGCTGAAGTTCCTTGTAATGGAGCATTGATGGCTGCTCTCTCAGAAAAATTCCTAGCTGTAACATTATCGCTATTAATGTCTTTTACAAAACATTTTCTACCAAAAATGGTACGAGTATAACCATGAGCTTTTGCATAAGCTTTAATATTTTCCACATAAGACTGAATCTCTGGATATGATCTAAAATAGTTGTCGATATATGTACTTGCTTCTGATCTAGAAATACCAAGCTGTTTAGCTAATCCAAATGCACTCATTCCATAAATTATACCAAAGTTTATTGACTTTGCCCTTCTTCTTAAGTTTTTATCCAACTCTTCAGTATTAAATATCTGCTTTGCTGTTATTGAATGTATATCTTGATTTAAAAAAAATGTACTCTTAAATGCTTGTACATCAGCTATATGTGCCATTATACGCAATTCTATTTGGGAATAATCAGCAGAAATCAACTTACATCCCTTTTTCGCAATAAATGCTCTCCTTATAGCATTACCTTCTTCACTCCTAACTGGAATATTCTGTAAATTTGGATTACTTGAACTTAAACGACCAGTAGCAGTAGACACCATAGAATAAAAAGTATGTACTCTTCCGCTATCACTATCCTTCTGCTTCTCTAAAGCATCAGTATAGGTAGTTTTTAACTTTGTAAAATGACGCCATTTTAATATTTTGTTTGCTATTTCAACATCATTAAATGCAAGATCACTTAGCACTTCAGCATCTGTACTATAATTACCTGAACTCAGTTTTTTCCCTTTCTTTATACCCATCTTATCAAACAAGATACTTCCTAGCTGTTTTGAGGACGCTATGTTAAATTCTGCACCTGAAAGCCTATATATTTCACTTTCCAACATATTGATTTTTTCTGAAAAAGTAGCTGATAATGTTTTTAAAACATCAACATTAACTAATATACCTACTTTTTCCATCCTATCTAACACATGAATTAATGGCTTTTCAATTCTCTCGTAAACAGTGTACAGCCGATTTACAAACAAATTTTTTCTTAACAATTCATGTAACAACAACAAAGTTTCAGAATTTACATTAGTAATGTTCTGCTCAATATTATAACTGATTATACTTTGTAACGAATGATCATGCACACCTGGATTTAAAACATATGACATTACCATAATGTCATTAAAAGCTACAATATCTACATTAGGAATTATCTTTAATAATGTTTTTACATCATATATTACCTTTAATATGTAACCTAGGCTAAATATTGGTTTAATAAACTCCAATGCATCATTTACATGATCTTTATCAATATAAAAAAACATTTCTTTCTTATAAGACAAAGAAATACTATTAATGGAATTATTGACTATTTCTATATGCAAGGCTATTATCCCCTCACTTTTACAGTTTTCAATAAACACATTAAGACATTCAGCAGAATATTGTATTGCTTTATCACTTATTACAATGTCACTGCCATTATTAGGATTTTGATCAGTAAAAGGAATATTCTGCTTAAAAATTTTATTAACTTTGCTAATTAATGATTGTAATTCATATTTCTTCAAAAATGCAGTTAATTCGTGTATTTTAGAATTCTGAAAAACATACTTTTCTATACCTCCACATATATCCACAGTATCACACAAAGCTACTAGCTGACGAGACAACACTGCTTGATCACTATATTGCACTATTGATTCTCGACATTTATTTGCTTTAATTTCTTGCGCACGTAGTAGCAGATTATCCAATGACCCAAAATCATTAAGCAACTTTGCTGCAGTTTTCACACCAATACTTGGCACTCCAGGTATATTATCTGATGCATCACCAGTTAAAGATAAGAAATCTAATAATTGACTTGATGAAACGCCAAATTTACCATATACATCTTCTTCCTCAATGTATTTATTTTTCATTGGATCAAATATACGTACACAGCAATTTAAAAGCTGCAGCAGATCCTTATCTGATGTTACAACTGTTACTTCCACATCTTGTAACTGACTGTATCTTTTAGTAAGAGTTGCTATTACATCATCAGCCTCATACCCTATCACCTCTTCAGAAGCAATATTAAATGCACTAACGGCTTCTCTTAACAATGAAAATTGTGATATTAAATCGCTAGGAAGTTTAGGACGGTTACTTTTATATTCAGGATATATATCATGACGAAAATTTTTACTACCAGTATCAAACACAACAACCAAATAATCAGTTGCATGCTTTTCTATATATTTCAAAAAGATGTTGATAAAGCCATAAACTCCACCAATAGGTAATCCATAAGATGTACTCAGATTTGGTAATGCATAGTACGCTCTGAAGAGCAATCCATAAGCATCTATAATTGTAAAAATACGCATTACTAAAATATGCTATATAAAATTTACAAATTTTATACTTTGTAGCTCTATTAGTACATATAATTTCACAATTAAAAGCATTAAAAAATTTTTACAAACTCTAGTTATAGAAGAATTTATAAACGATCACAACCCACTATATATAAATAAAATCTCTTATGTGCTCAACATAAAACAACATACTGAACAAGCATAATTAACCCACAAAAGCATAAACTTAACTAGGAAGTGTTTTTTGACACATAAATTATCTATTATTTAATAAAATAACATTAATATTTAAACTAAGTATAATTACGGGTATACTAATATGACAACTACATTACCAAAAAGCAAAACATCAGCTAAAAAACCTACATCAAGAACTAAAAATAAGAAGAATACTTCTACAGAAACTACTACTAAGAGTACATGGGACGAAACCAACCTTGAAGATAAAATGCAAGCTACAAATACTCACTTAGACGATAGCAGTAATACCAGTAATAGTGACAGTAGTAACAGCAATAGCAGCAATAGCAACAGTAGCACTGATCACACTGACAGTACACTTAATAACATGAACTCAATTAATCTCAAGAAAGTAGAATCTGATGAATCAGAAATCAGATATACAACTACTGAGTCTTCAAAGGAAAATAGCTTTTTAAAGGGTCTATGGTATTCACTCAAAGGATATTTTTCATCTACACAATAATTCAAATTTTGTTTATAACCAACCCTTGTGTATATGTAGTAACTTTGTATACAAAACAACATTAATAAGTTGCTTAAACAATAAATATAAGGTATCAAGTATACACAAGTAAAAACTATTGACATCATATATGTTTTATGTTGAAATGCCCATTCTTCTGCTATCTAGTTTACACAATGAAGGCATTTTTTAGTGAGCATCTCAAAAGACAAAAAAAGTAAAAATTATATTCTATTATTCTTATTAGTAACTTTAGTGGTTATATTATTTTTTACGTCAATAGTAAAAGTTAAATTCTAGAGTTAGGTTATAAAATATCATGAATAAACAAAATATTCATTCTTTCATAGATCTTAATTTACATACAAAAGAAGAGCTAAGTACAATCTTGAATTACGGTACTATAATCAAAAAAAACCCTAATCAGTATAGCAAACACTTAAACAATAAAAATATAGCTTTAATATTCCTTCAGCCATCAACACGTACAAGGATATCATTTGAAGTAGGTATTAATCAATTAGGCGGAAATGCTATTATTCTCAATCAACAAGACACCCAATTGACAAGGGGTGAATCTATTCATGATACAGCTAAAGTCTTATCAAGATATGTTGACTTAATAGTCATAAGAATATTAGAGCATGATTCTCTACTAGAATTAAATAAGTGCAGCACAGTGCCAGTTATCAATAGTCTTACACAGCATAGTCATCCATGTCAAGTTTTGGCTGACATTATGACTTACGAAGAAAAGATGGGTCCCATAGAAAATGCAACAGTAAGTTGGATTGGGGATTTTAATAACATGTTAGTATCTTGGATACATGCTGCAACAGTATTAAATTTCAAATTGAATATTTCAACTTTAGAATATTCAGAAAATTTTGACTCATTGCTTAAATTTGCAAAAGCAAAAGGAGCAAACATTGTATATGACAAAAACCCTTACAACATCATTTCAGATGCAGATATAATCACTACAGATTCATGGATTTCAATGGGCTCTGAAAATAAAACAAAAACCGAATTCTTCAATTATCAAGTAAATGCTAAACTTCTAGAAAAAGCTAAACCTAACTATATGTTCTTACACTGCTTACCTGCACATAGAGGAGAAGAAGTAACATCTGAAATAATAGATGGACCAAACTCATATATATTTGACGAAGCAGAAAACAGGTTACATATTCAAAAAGCAATTATGTTATGGTGTTTAAATCTACTATAGTTCAAATCACATTTAATATACCTTGTAGTGTAATTATATGTTTTTGAAAATGAAAACTAAGTTTTCCACACTCACATAGATATTATATTTTCAGAAAAAACAAATTATATAGTTATTACATTGTTTACTCGTCAATAGAGAGTAGATTATTATTAATAATTTCACAAATAATTTTTGGTTGTCCATATAGATAGCATCATTGTAAAAAGAAGTATTGATATTGTATGTAAGAAATGATACTTGCAACAATAAAACTTATATGCATTTGGTAAAGAACAGGTTAGACATTCTGGAAGCAATCACTTTATAGGACTCTACTTACCACAGAAAAGATTACACTTAAGTATGCATTGCAAATACTTGTGTTCTGATATGTTTTGAAAATTAAGCTTTTTAACCTTAAATAAATACCAGACCTCAAGAAACGCTAAACCTATATATTGTCCCTACATTATTCACATCGTACTAATAAAGTAACATTTGAAAAGATCAGCTCATATGCATTCAACAACAAAATATACAACAGCTACACATGTAGAAAGCAATTATGCCATAGTATTATAAATAAGCTAGTATGCCAACGCCTCTAATAAACAAACGTTTGACAACAAGCAAAATCAACCGCAAACATAGCAATTTTCAAAGTACAAAAATTACAAGTTAAATACAACTAAATACTTCAAAATAAGTTATACGGTAGTAAATGCTTCACAAGACTTTACAAATGGGTTTCATGAGCATATAGAGAATATATGTATCAATTAATCTATATATTTCAAAAAATTTTTTAAATGCACAATTAACACTTAATGCATGTAATACAAGAACTGTACAACCAGAATACTTGAGATTAATACAAAACTTTTGGTGGTACTGAATATAATAAATGAGTAGTTCTTGCAGAAAAAATTAATATAAGTATACAATTTCATTCTAAATAAAAAGGAAGATCATTAGATGCCACATATAGAAAAATCCTATATAAACAATTTGCGGTTAGTGAATTTTCGCAACTATATAAACCTTGAATTGGATACTTCTAGTAAATCAGTTGTACTACTGGGCAAAAATGGTGCTGGGAAGACAAACATACTAGAAGCCATTTCTTTACTATCAAAAGGGACAGGTATTAGAGGAGTCAACACAGAAAGCATGCAAAACAGCACTTCTGATTCTCCGTGGAGTCTTTCATATCAAATCCATACACAAAATGGTATTTATCCAATTGTAATTTCACGCAACAATAAGCAACGTAACATAATCATTAGTAACAAAAGTCAAAATTATATTACACTACACAAAATTATAAGCATTACATGGTTGATACCACAATTGGATCATATATTTTTAAAGTCACAAAGCGAAAGATTAAGATTTTTTGACAGGATAACACATATTTTCGATACAAAATATGCTTCATACATCATAAAATACAATAAAGCAAAACAAGAGAGAAGTAGATTATTACACAATAATTCTACAGATAATTTTTGGTTATCAAGCTTAGAGAGCATTATTGCAGAAAATGGCATTAATATTGCACATACAAGATTTAATGTTTTACAAATATTGCAAAGTAACTTATCTCAAAACAATAATCCCAACGCTTTTTTTAAAGCTGTCATAAAAATTCAAAGTCAGGTATTTGACTTATTAGATAAAGAAGATTCCATTGAGCTATATAAAGAAAATTTAAAAAAAAATAGGACTAAAGATTCATTAAGTAACTTGGTGAATTTCGGGGTTCATAATGATAATTTCCAAATATTTCACCTAGAAAAAAATCTCATAGCAAACAACTGTTCAACTGGAGAACAAAAAATTTTATTATTGTCACTCATTTTATCTTCTGCACTGGCTAAACAAAATACTGGAGAATATCCTATATTATTACTAGATGATGTAATGTCTCACTTGGATGTATTTCACCAAGAAAGACTGATAGAAACCATAATAAACATAAAATGCCAAGTATGGTTAACAGATATTGATCTTACACAACAAAACTTTGCAAAACATAGAGAACATTTTAAATTTTTTCATGTAATAAACAATACAGCAACACTTTTGACATAATAACTTATGCAAGTACATTTTAAAATATAAGCATAGCTTATGCATTACATGCATACATAGCAACACTTCACAGTAATAAGTATGTTATTGTTCACTGTAAGACATTTCAGTATCAGTGACACATCAAGAGAACCATTAATTTAAGTAAAAGTAGAAAACAAAAGTTTACAATAGTCATAATTGTTTTTCATTGTTTAATGGTGAAATTTACCATATCATAATAGGCAAATTTAAGATGTTGACATTTGTAGTTTTTAATTAAAAATAAGCAAAATTGTTATTTCAAATCACCCATTTCAACAGGTAACAAAGTTTATCACCAATACAAAAAATACTAACTTATTACACTACTAGACATTCATTAGTACAACTACTATTTTAAACAAAAAATAGAAGCTTATAACAGGGTTCATCTTTAATCTTATACTCTGTGACGAAGTTTACGATATCGTTGCAGATTTATACTGTACAATTGAATCTAACAATAAGGACATCTCATAGACAAACAACACTTCACAAATGACTTATGCTATAACAACAAACTCTAACATTATAAACCATCAAAATGACGCTTAATTTGCTT
The DNA here is from genome assembly GCF_004181775.1 of Ehrlichia minasensis. Lineage (NCBI taxonomy): Bacteria > Pseudomonadati > Pseudomonadota > Alphaproteobacteria > Rickettsiales > Anaplasmataceae > Ehrlichia > Ehrlichia minasensis. Next base: position 32,744 of record NZ_QOHL01000009.1, on the reverse strand, counting down.
TAAATCCTCCCATGCAATACGTTTTTGCATTGGTTGACGTAGTAAATACGATGGGTGAAATATAATACTTGTAGTAATACTGTTCTGTAAAAATTTGTTACTATATAAATGAAACCTCCCTCTAAGCTTAGATATGGGGTTTTTAGAATCAAGCATAGCATAACATGCAGTGCTTCCAACTAACACTAACATTTTAGGCATAATCAACGCAATGTGTTTTTCTACAAAAGGTTTACATACTGCTATTTCAAAGTCTGTTGGCCTTCTATTGCCAGGAGGTCGCCAAAACACAGCATTACTAATATATACAGTAGTTCTGTCAAACCCTATTGCTTTCAACATTTTATCAAGTAACATACCACTAGCACCACAAAATGGTATACCTTTCAAATCTTCATTTGCACCTGGTGCTTCTCCTATTAACATCATTTCCGCCTGTGGGTTACCATCAGCAAACACAGTATTAGTTGCTAAGTTTTTTATATCACACCCATCAAAAGACTCTATAGCACTTCTTAATTGCTCTATAGTATTACATTGTTCAGCAAGATTTTGAGCTTTTAGCAAATAGTAAGTTTCAGTATCCTCTTTCATGCTTATCTTCTTTACTTCTAGGTTAGACTTTATACTATCAGTATTTAAGGACAGGCTTTTATTTTTTAAAACATGATATTGCACATCTTTTAACGTACAATCAATACCATTTTCATGATAAAACTTTAATAATTCTAATAAGTCCAGATCACTCACAACAAACACCACACAATCATGAAAGACTAGATTTTTTTATTTTTTTGACTTTTTGTATTGCAAAATCACTTTTAAACTTAGATAGATATTTTAAGAATACAATTCCATTCAAATGGTCAATTTCATGCTCTAAACACCTAGCAAGCCATCCTTGTGCTTTTATTATACATTCATTGCCATTATAGTCCAAGTATTGAACTGTAATATACTGAGGGCGTACCACATAATCAAGATAATCAGGAACAGATAAACATCCTTCCCTCAACTTAATTTTTTCTTGTGAAGCATCAACAACCTTAGGATTGATTATACAGTAAGGGCCACCATACAGCTCATAACCATCTATTTGATTTGTAATATCATCAGTCTCTCTGAACTCTTCTGGCACATTAACAACAATAATACGTTTATGTACACCAACTTGAACAGCAGCCAATCCTACTCCCTTATTAACATGCATTGTTTCGAACATGTCATCAACTAACTTCTTTACTGACTGATCTACTTCACTTACTTCTTCAGAACACAATGATAATCTTTTATCAGGAACAGTAACGATTGGCAAAACTGACATTTATTACCTTACAATTGCTTGCTCTCAAAATACACCTTATTATATGAAACAAACATCAACATATCAAGATTCACAATGTAGTTTTTAGATCATTAATGTTTTGTTAAAACACTGCAGGTTACTTTTATTTTATATTCTCTTACACATTAATAATAGATTTTTCACGATACAAATTTAAATATTATCAATAAACACTATTCATAATGGAAACAAGAATTAAGTAGATTGATAAAGTACATATAATAATATACTGTTAAATCATACGCAGACTCTTGTTTACTTAACTCTGGTAAATGTGTAGTAGCATTTGTACAATAGCTCTGCCCAACCCTTTTATGTGAACACTCATATCACACACTCTATGCGCTTTTTAATGTTTTGACAATTGATAATAAGACAAAAGTTTTACTGTATTAGTATCAAGTGATAGGAACGATTAATAGTTTTATCTGTAACCTGTTTGTTATTAGTTTGTTTTTTCTATTTAACTGCCTTTGGTTACTATTAGTGTTGAAGCTTGTAATGAATACATTATGTGTTAGGATATTTCATTATTAAAAAATCAAGCTGAAATTATCACTCAAGCTTCATCTTTTAATATTCTTAAATCTCATTGGAATAATCAAATAATATACAGTATATATTGCCGTAGCTTTGAAAATATCTAATACCAACCTAATGCCAAAAAGTTTGATTACTCTAATTTTACTAGTGGTAACTTTGCAAAGGTATGAATCAATAGGCAAGTAACAGCGATATTCATTGCTTACAATATTAAAAACTATTTGTTGTTCAGTACTGCAGATTATATCATACTGCATAAAACTAATGTTGAACTCGTAATGTTATTCTATATATTATCAATACTTTTTACAATACTACATTCTATAACGATACTCCCATTATACCCAATATTTCCAATGTCACTAAAAATAAAGTGTTCTGTTTATGGCATCAGAGTAATATTATTCCTGTGTAAAATTATAGACAAAGTAGACTATGAAATACGAGGCCATGAAAATTTACCAGATGATTCTTCATACATTATTGCATCAGAACATCAATCTCCTTTAGAAACATTAATATTATTCACTACATTTAAGGATGCAGTGTATGTCCTCAAAAAAGAACTCAGATATTTACCATTTTTTGGCATATATTTTATGTTAATAAAAATGATATTCATCAATCGTCAACAAAAAATCCAAGCTTTAAAACATATGCTAAGTGCAACAAAATCACGTGTAAAGGAAGGAAGGACAGTCATAATCTTTCCACAAGGGTCAAGAACAACACCGGGAGAAAAAATTAGTATAAAACCAGGTATTACAGCCATATATCACCAATTATCAATTCCCATTGTACCAATAGCAGTCAATACTGGCTTATTCTGGCCAGCTAGTATTTTATCATTTAAAAAAAGACCAGGTAAAGCTATTATACAAATTTTACCGCCTATTTACCCAGGATTAAGTAAAGAAGAATTTACAAATGAACTTGAAACAAGAATCTCAACAGCAAGCAACTCATTAATTAAAGAAGCTTTACAGCAAAACTCTCTATGAAATATTATCTATTGCTCAAAAGAAATGTCTTGAATTCTAAAGTATAACATTATCTTTCGTTTTAAACATTCATTATTCTCACTGCATCATGTCCTTGAAGTATAAGTAAACCATTTTTCAATTTATTAAATAAATGAATCATCTACATTTTTACTACATTAGCTGATGCCCTTTATAATGGAGCATTGATGGGTGATTTTTCAGAAAAATTCTTAGCTGTAAAACTATTGCTATTAATGTCTCTTACAAAATATTTTCTACTAAAAAACAAAAATATAAAAGCTCTTGCATTGATTAAAATTTACTTATAGAGTTATATTGGTAAGTATAAGACAGGTTATTTAAGTATGGCAAATCACCCAAGTGCTAAAAAAATGATTAAAGTAATAAAAAAACGCACTATGGTAAATCGTATGCGCAAAAGCAGAGCGCATAACTACGTAAAGAAATTTTTATTAGCTTTAGCTGCAGGAAACAAGGAGCTCATGATTGAGACTTTCAAAAAAGCTGAGTCAAACTTGCATAAGTGTGTCAATAAGAAAATTATACATAGAAACACTGCAGCAAGAAAAATCAGTCGTATGGCTTCAAAGTTAAAAACTTTTGACTTACAACAACAAGCAAAAGCTTTATAATTTTGTACAGTAGTAAGTATTGCTTAGCTTAGTAACTGAGTGTTACATCTAGTCCTTATAGTAGTTTCTAGTAATTTTTCTTGTATTACATAAACTTTCTGTACGTCATTTTGTTAATAACAAGTAGGTTTAACTACCAATTTATTAAAATTTAAAGGCTGTGAGGTTTATTGCCGGTAAAGCAAAAAATGCTAATATATTCTCACTATCAGTTATCTGTTAGTATAACTGTTGGTTTCTAATCAAATTGATGCTTGATAGTAGACTTTCTATCTTCCAAATGTCTAAAGACTAATCATGATAAGCAAATTATACACACTGGTACAACCTTCAATCAAAAATAAGTGCAACCGTTATTTCTATCTGCTAGATTTAGAGATGATAAAGTTTGTTACTAAAATAGAAAAACCAACATGTTACTGCATTGGCTGTATATGAATATAATTGTTTAAATTAAAGTCAAAACCGCAGGTATCATAAGGCTCATACTCCCTTTTCAAAGTCATACAAACAGATTTTATTATGTACAAGCAAAGATATTCTGTAATCTCCAATTATAAATCAATACAACTAATTATTTTAAATTACTAGATCCAAATGCAGTAACGTTTACTGCCAGTAAAGCAAAAAATGCTAATATATTCTCACTACCAGTTACCTGTCAGTATAACTGTTGATTTCTAATCAAATTAATACTATTGCTGACAGTAGACTTCTACCTTCACAAATGTCTAAAGACTATAAGCAAACCATAAGTATTAGCGCAACTTTCAATTTAACCTATGACTGGCAGAAAATTAGTATTTAGCAGCAGAATTTTCTGACCGGAAATAAGTCAGCATACCATCAATACCTTGCTTACTCACTATATTCTTGATAATAGAACGCTGAGTTACAGACAAACTAATGGCATTATTAACCTTTAGATCAGACAACAAAAATCCATCACTAGTGCTTATCAGATTAAACTCAACTATTATAAAATTATGGTCATCACTTTCGTTTGATAGTCTAGTGTTAATTAGATAATGACCTTCTTTTGGGTTTTTAACAGATAAAATACTCATATCATAAGTAGAATACTTACATAATTGTTTACTATACATTCGCTTAACGTATTGACCATATTCATCAATGAATTCTTCTTGCTCATCAGTAGACATTGTATTCCAATATGATCCTGCAACAAACTTAGAAATTTCTCTTATATTAAGAACTCTATCGACTATAGATTGAATGCTAGCATACACTTCAGCTTTATTATTGATATCTTGAGTAATAATTTCAATTTGATTCTTTAATGTAACAATAAAATAGCATGGTCTAACATATTCATTACAAGCTTCGGTACTGTCGTAACCAAAAGCATTGTTAAATAGAAAAAACAAACTAATAACAAACAATTTGCAGATAAAACTATTAATCATCTCTATCACTTAATACTATATATAATAAAGCTGCTTATCTTGTCACTAATTGTTAATATATAAACATATATTTATTAATTTATTACAAAAAAATAACAATTATTCAAATGACAAGAGACCACATCCAGCATAACATCAATTAATAAATACATACTTAATGTTAAGTAATATTCGATAACTCTATATTGTATATAAAATATTAACAGAGGATGTTATAAAGAATTATTACTATAACTCAACATCTCAAAAATTAAAATAGAAGAAGTCACTACCAAAATAATGATTTTTGCTGTTTTAATATCAATTACATCACTGGATAACACTCTGTTAATAAGTAAAACTTTACTTCAAGATAATATTACAAGCTGACTTACTAATTATGAGCTGTTTCTATCATAACACTATCATCTGCACAATTATCATACTCAGCTTCAATAGTAACATGAATAATATTAAAATTTTCGCTAAGTAATTTTTTCACAGACACTACAACTTGACTATATTTCAAATTGTTATCCACAATCGTCTTATCAAGTTTAATATGCATTGTCATAATTGGATGATCTGTAGTTAAAGACCAAATATGAATATGGTGAACATCCAGAACTTCAGGAATATTTTCACAAACAGATGCTCTAATTCTATCTGGATTTACATTATCTGGAGTACCTTCAAGTAAAATATGCCCAGAGTTTTTGATAATCCTATATGCTCCACCCAGTATTATAATACTTACAAAAACTGATAAAAGAGGATCCACTATTTCCCATGAAGTAAACATAATTACTACAGATGCAATAATTGCTGCAACTGATCCTAATAAATCACCTATAACATGTAATACTGCACTTTTTAGATTCAAATTGCTCTCATTTTTTCTATACAATAGAAAAAATGACACAACATTTGCTACTAACCCTAATACTGCAACAGACATCATAATTTTCCAACAAACTTTCTCTGGTGAAACAAAACGCTTTATTGATTCTAAAATAATCAAAATTGCTATACCAAACAAAGTTAAACCATTAATAAAAGCAGCAACAACTTGAAATCTATGATAACCATAAGAACGACATGCGTCTGATTTTCTCATAGCAACCTTATAAGCTAACCAGCTTAGTAATAAAGAAATAAAATCAGTAAACATATGTCCAGCATCTGAAAGTAGTGCTAAAGAGTTTGATATTATCCCTCCAACTACTTCTGTAACCATTGTAATAATGATAATAAGAATAGCATATATGAGTTTATTTTCATGGTTAGAAGTTTTGTCTTTATGAATAAGGGACATTTTATAACCACATTCCATTCAGATTAGTGGGCAATACTGGATTCGAACCAGTCACCTCTTGCACGTCAAGCAAGCGCTCTAACCAAATGAGCTAATCACCCAATGTTAACATAATAAGGAATATCTTATGAAAGTCAATCATACTTAATATTAAGCTCAATCTGACAAAATGAAACCAATAGTATAGCTACAATTGAATCAAACTTTCATGTTAGATATTTTCAACCTGCACATGAAATACTAAACAGCATCAAATAAACTTAAAATATACATTAAAATTATAACACAGCAAACTTTACTGCAAATTGTACAAAGGATATAAATGTAATAAACTTTCTTTCATAAAATACTATAAAGTTGAAAAATATAATAATAGTAACATTACATTTATAGCACATATAACCATATCCAACAGTTAGTTTACCTATGAACAGATACTAATATATATAATCATGTGACTCATAGAAATAAAAACACTATAAGTACAAACAACATTAAACTTTCACTTCATATAAGACAGTCTAAGTCAGCAAATAAATGATACTAAGACTATTATATTGTGGCACATGAAAAGAAATCATGTTCATAGCAAACTTGATTGAAAATAATGCACTGACTAGAATTAAATTAGCACAGGTATAAACTGTTCTAATGCAATACTTTTAAAACTATTAAACACATGGTATTAGAAGCATAATATTATGCTAATTTCTCAGCAGAGAAAACTCTAATGTTACAAATATGGATACTAATAATTAACATCAGCAATATAAATTATTGTTGCATCAAAACATTTCTAGATCACTGAATAAACAACATTAAAAATACTATACTGAAGTACACTATTACATCAATTTTTCAAACTCTAAATAACAATAATAAAATAAGTAATATAAATTCTCTCACGCAAATATTTTTAACTTACTGAATAACTGCATATTAAGACTATTAATACTGGAACATACTATGAAGACAAATCATACGTATCAGCAACTTTAAATAGTAAATGATATAAAGATAATATCGAGTGAAATTAAACTAGCAATGGACAATAAAAAAAACAATACAAATCATGAACGAAAATATTTCTAAAACTACTAAATAAACCAGATTAAAAACATTAATTGAAGTATACCATTATACCAATTTCCCAGCAGGTTTAATGCTAACGTTACAAGTGATATAATTAAACTAACTATTATTAAACTAAAGCAAAGTTAAACTCCTGCTCTACATAGAATATATTTCTAAAGTATTGAGTAAACAATATTAATATCATTATATTAAAGCACATTATAAAGATGATTAATCATGTTCAACAGCAAGCTTAATTGAAAATGATACAAATATTATACTGAGTGGAATTAAACTTGCTATGAGTAATCCAAGTAACATTAAATTTTCTTCATACAAGCCATTTCTTAAGCTTTCAAATAAAAGGCTAAAATATATCAATACAGGTATTGTGATGGGTAATGTTAAAATTTGTGCTATAATCACACCATGTCCCTTTCCTAATACCAATGTATCACCTACAGCAGATATAAAACTAATGACCAGTAAGCTAATACTTAAAGACAACCCCAACCCCAAAGTAGCATATACACTACTTCCCAAAATGACATAATCTATACACATTGAAATAATACTTATTGGTATTCCTACATAAATCCAATGTGAAAAAATTTTAAAAAAAATTACTACTTCTGGTATGCGATCTTGTATCAACATTTGCTCTAAAGATCCGTTAGCATAATCACTTTCAAACAAATTACACATAGAAATATGTATGGTAGAAATACTACAAACCCATAAAATAGTGGGCAGAGCTTTTACTATTTCAGTATTTTGCATAGTAAATAATGCTGTACTAATGATTAGTACAAAAAGGATAATTGCATTCAAAAGATTACACTTTCTACTCATTAATAACTTTAATTCATGTAAAAACACAGTACTACTGTACATTTTTAGACTACAACTCACAAAAATACCCTTACTATATCACATATCATACATGAATTCTTAATCAACTATATTTAAATTATTATTTTAGTTGTATCACTAATAAGGAATACATAATGTTGAAAAAAGACTATAATACTGCATTCCCTGAAGATGAAGATGACAGCAATTACATGAATCACAAACAATTAGAATATTTCAGACAAAAATTGATTAAATGGAGAGAAACATTGCAAAAGGAGTCTGAAGAACTAGCTACAGAACTATTGCGCCCACAAGTTGATGCAGATTTAACAGACATGGCAACAAGAGAGCATAACATTGTACTAATTTTAAAAACCAGTAAAAGAAATGAAGCATTGATAATGGAAATCAACAAAGCTATTCAACGCATAGATGACGGATTATACGGTTACTGTGAAGAAACTGGCGAAAAGATTGGTATTGCAAGACTTGAAGCAAACCCAATAACATTGTACTCAATAGAGGAACAAGAAAGGAGAGAAAAACAGCAAAAACTTTATAGCAATGATCAAGAAAGTGATTTTAATAACAACTTTTTAAATGATAATTAATTTGTTACATCTTAATTGCTAAAGATAATGTATTGAATTTAGGTAGTGCAAATTACACCTTATTAAAAAATTTGTAAGGGCTTGAATGCAAACCACATTTATAACATTAGAAACTCTTATAAATTTCCAGATATTTAGGTACTATATTTTCAATAGCTGAGCACTTTATTCCTACTTTTCTCAAATTACTTATAGGATACATATCACGGGATTCAGTCATACTTCTAATAAATCTTACTTGATCCCTTGTCAAAATGGGATCTGTATTTCCAGTAATAAGTTTAAATAAAATAGACACTATTTTTAACTCACAAACACAAGCTAAAATATTTGCTACACTAAAAGGAATATTTATTAGTATATTTTTCCTGTTTGTAACGTTTAGGATAAAATTTAGTAATTCTTTAAACGAATAAGTATGCGGGCCACAAACATTATATAACCTATCTGTAATCGCATTATTAACAATGTAAAATACAAACTTAGCAAGATCATCAACATATATAGGTTGAAAAACTGCACGTCCACCTCCTATTACTGGCAAGAATGGAGAAATCATTGCCAATTTTGCAAACTTATTAAAAAATTTATCTTCTGCCCCAAAAACCAAATTAGGCCTTATAATAACAGCACTAGGAAAAGCTAACTTTACAAGACTTTCTCCAATTAATTTACTTCTTGCATAGTGAGACTGCTGTACTTCATCAATCCCCATAGCTGAAAAATGTATCATTAACTCAACACCACAACCCTTTGCAGTCTTAGCAATATTTTCTGCTGCTTTAGCATGTATATCATAAAAAGTAGAGTTTTTTGTACTGTACAAAGTCCCAAGTAAATTTACAACAACATGACAACCTAATATATTATCCTCTATCTCTTTAACATTAGTAATATCACCGCTTACAACTTCTACTTGTCCCAAATTACCACATAATTTTAACTGCTTTGCTTTTTCTGGATATCTAGTAAAAATTTTGATCATATACCCATTTTCAGCAAAATACTTTACCAAGTATCTACCTATAAAACCACTTCCACCAAATACAATGATACGTCTTACAGACATATAAATACCTCAATTTTACAAGTAACTACATCACAGAATAATTTAATAATTTTTTACGCAAAAGCTTAGAAAAAAGTAACTATACTAAGTTTATACTATTTTTGTATAACTAAAATCGCAAGCTCTAATGTAATCTTCTTATAACACAAATTATATAATATCAAAAAAATAAAATTGCCATTAAGGTATAGCCTCAATCACCAATACAACTTGCTTAGTAACATGATATACACACAATTCAAAACTCTTTGCATTTACTCACCAGAATTTAATTCTATAAATATCATTATCTAAAATCTACAATAGTTACTCACTTAAATGCTTTAATAACTGACAAATCAATGTTTTAAAATTCCTTACAACATTAAAGCTATATTAAAAGTCTTTATATTAATATACCACACTACATACTATAGTGACGGAATAGTTAAATTATTAGATCATTAAAATTCTGTTTTAATATAAGAGATAATTGTGCTAATTTGGCACCATATCATTGCAATACAACGTAATGATATTTTCATTAGATAAAAACACAAAAAGTCTGTTTAATGATGTAGTATTGTTATTAACTCAGTATTGAAATTACTTAATGTTATTAAAACTGTGTAGTAGTGGTTTCCATAACTAGTCAACAATCCGCCATCAGTGAGTTATGTATTTGAGAGTACTAACTGAAGTTTAACCTGAATTCAATTTTTCCAACAGCATATTACTTCTGCTACCGTGATGGTAATGTTGTAACCATTTTCGCCGTTAAAATCAGTAAAGTGAATACAGCTGTTTATTATTTCACGTTACTATTAGTTACTTGTTTAAGGGTACTGTAGAGCAGTAGTGGGTTCCATAACTAGTCAACAATCCGCCATCAGTGAATTATGTATTTGAGAGTATTAACTGAAGTTTAACCTGAATTTAATTTTTCCAACAGCATATTACTTCTGCTACCGTGATGGTAATGTTGTAACCATTTTTACCGTTAAAATCAGTAAAGTGAATACAGATGTTTATTATTTCACGTTACCATTAGTTACTTGTTTAAGCGTATTGTAGAGCAGTAGTGTGTTCCATAACCAGTCAACAACTGCCATCAGTGAATTATGTATTTGAGAATATTAACTGAAGTTTAACCTGAATTCAATTTTTCCAACAACATATTAGTTCTGTTACCATAATGGTAATGTTGTAACCATTTTCACCGTCAAAATCAGTAAAGTAAATACAAATGTTTTATTATCTTTAAACTTACTATCGGCTATTTGTCAGAGCATTGGATTTAAAATGTTCTAGAGCTCTAAAATAACTTTAATTAAAATATACTAACATAATTTATATACTAATAAGCATGGCAAATTCTAAAACTTTTAAATCTCAGCAGCTATAGTGTTTATACTTCCTTTCTAAAAAGCAACTGCATAATTAAAAATTTCTTATCCATGTACCTCCTTTTTTTAATGACCTATAAAACAAAAAATTCATCAAACACATTTGGCACATACTTATGTTATTGAAAAGCATACCAATCTCTTAGTTAGATAATAATAATGTTTACTGCTAAAGGTACTTTATACTACAATATAAATACTTATACCTACCTATCAAAACTAAAACTTCAACAATCAACTATTTCAAACTATATAAATCCACTACTTATACACTCTGACAACTGACGATAACAACTATTTTAACACCTGAAACATCACTAACTTCTATAGAACATTACTAAGAGTAACTTATCAAAATTATTTATCCACACATAACTAATAATTTATAGCAGAAACATTATAACCAAACATACACAATAACTGGGTTAAACCATCATTTAACCCTGCATTTGCATTAAGAATTGCCTCTGCCTGCTCAGTAGCAATAGAAATCAGACTTTGATCCTTATAAATATCTGCAAATTTAAAATTCGACAACCCAGATTGCTTTACACCCAAAACATCTCCACTACCACGCAATAATAAATCTTGTTCAGCTATATAAAACCCATCTTGAGATTTACGTAATATACAGAGCTTTTTATAAGAAACTTTGCTTAGCATACTACCATGTAACAAAATACAGAATGAAGCTTTGTCACTACGTCCAACCCTACCACGCAACTGATGAAGTTGTGATAAACCAAACTGTTCAGCATTTTCTATAATAATTATAGTAGCATCAGGTACATCTACTCCTACCTCTATCACAGTAGTTGCAACTAACAATTTAATAGTCCCATGATAAAAAGACATCATAACATCATCTCTCTCAGCTTTAGGCAAACGACTGTGCACTAAGCCAACTTCCTGACCAAATATTTCCTTTAAAGAAAAGAAACGCTTTTCAGCTGCTGCAATGTCTACTAGTTCCGAATCTTCAATATAAGGACAAATCCAATATGCTTTATTTCCATTTCTCAAAGCAAATTGTAATTTCGCAACAACTTCATACAACTTCTCAATATTTATAACGCTAGTATGTATAGGTAATCTATCATGAGGCTTATCTTTTAATCTTAAACAATCTATATCACCATATACTACTTGTTCTAACGTCCTAGGAATAGGAGTAGCTGTCATAAAAAGAACATCCGCCATATCATCCTTATTAATTAGCTTCATCCTTTGCAATACTCCAAACCTTTGCTGCTCATCAATGATAATTAAGTTAAGGTTATTAAAATCAACACCATCCTGAAATAAAGCATGTGTACCAACAACCACTTTACATTCACCAAGCTGCAACTTTCTCTTAATATCTTGCTTCTTCTTGACTTTGCTTGTTAACAACTCAACATTTACTGGAATATCAGATAACATTTCTTGTATCCAACGATAATGTTGTTCTGCTAATATTTCAGTAGGAGCCATAAAAGCTACTTGTCCTTCATTTTCTATAACATTCAAAATAGCAAACAAAGCTACTACTGTCTTTCCACTACCTACATCTCCTATTAACAGTTTTACCATCCTATTTTTTAACGCTTGGCTCTTTGTAATTTGAGCTATTACTTCTTCCTGTCCCACTGTTAATTTAAAAGGTAATTTACTTAAAATATCATCATGGTATATCTGTTTACTTATAATAGAGATGCCTTGTTTGCTATCAAACTTTCTCACCATTTTCATAGAAATTTGATGACTCAACAACTCATCATATGCAAGCCTCATTTTATGTAAAGATACAGTTTCTAGTGTCTCTGGGTGATGTATTTTAATTAAACTTTCTTTCCAACTATCCCATTGATTATCTTTTAACAACTTCTCATCTATCCACTCAGGAAAATCAGGTAATAGTCCTACACTCAGCTTCACTAACTTTGAAATTCTTTTAGAAGTCAATCCTTTAATTAATGGATAAACAGGTTCTATAATACTAATATCCTGAAATTTTCTAACATCTGTTGTAATATAATCAGGATGTGTAATCTGTAAATATTCAAAAAATCTTATCAATGTCCCACTTACCACACACTCAGATCCTACTTTTAAAACACTCTTTAAATATTTTACAGAATAATTAAAAAAAACTAATGATATTTCACCTATATGTGTATCAAGGACAATTTTATATTGAGTTTTTCTTCTACCACCAATAAAGCCGTGACTTTTAACAGTCCCAATAAAAGTCACAATTTTACCTACAGCTTCTTCAGATAATCTAGTTCTTCTATCTACATAGTTCTGTGGTATATGGAACAACAAATCTATGATTTTATCTCCACAACATAATTTTTTTAATAAATTACCTACTACTTTATTAACACCAGGTAACATACATACGCTAGAAAATATGCTTAAATTGTGCATTAAACTAGAATCCTATATCAAAACAATAAGTTAAAGCCTATTATAAATATTAAACTTTGAATATACAGAAATATATGATAGAAGTTTAGTGCTCATCTAATTTTATACTATGAAAATTTTACTAGTCATTTCAGGAAGCATAGCAGCGTACAAGTCCTTAGATTTGATACGAAAATTACAAGAAAATAACCACACAGTAACTGGCATAATTAGTAGATCTGGAGAAAAATTTGTTACTCAATTATCAGTAGCATCATTATCTGGAAATTACGCATATACAGATGCAGATTTTTTTAATATCCATAATAGTATGCATCACATATCATTAACAAGAAATTCAGATATTTTATTAGTAGCACCTGCAACACTAGACATAATAGCAAAAACAGCACATGGTATTGCTGATGATTTAGCTACAACAGTTATAATTGCATCAAATATTCCTATTATCATGGCTCCAGCTATGAATCCTGTAATGTGGTATTCAAAAGCAAATCAACGTAATATCAAATGTTTAAAAAGCGATAACGTAGTAATTATTGAACCTAAAGAAGGATTAGCAGTTTGTAACGAATATGGATTAGGTAAAATGGCCGAAATTCAAGATATAGTTTCATTTATAGAAGACTTCCAAAAAATTTAATATGTGGATACAAATATCCATTTAATTTCTAATTACTATAAAACATTCCATAAACTTAAATCATAAAAACAATATGTTATTTACCATAACCATATTAAAAACTGTAACATTTTAAAAGTATTGATATATACCCATAAAATAGATATACAAACAAACATTTTTTACCTATATAAATCCACCAAATACATTATCTAAGTGTAATCATATAGAACAAAATTATTGTTTCCTAACAGTGCTTTATTAATGCAACAATAAGGAAATTCAACTTGAAGTGGTGCCTGTGAGAAACAACAGATTAAAAAAACCTCAACATCTCTAAAGTATTGACGCATATTCATAAAATATTATTTACCTATATAAAATGACCTACATACTACCTAATATGTAATCATGTAGAATAAAAATTATTTACTAAAGGTAGTTACTAACACAGTAGCATAAGGTACTCAGTCCAAAAGAGTGCTACAGAAGAAACAACAGATTAAAAAACCTCAACATCTCTAAAGTATTGATATACACCCAAATAAAATAGATATATAAACAAACATTATTTACCTATACAAAATTTACCAAATATATTATCTAATATGTCTTCATCACTAATCACACCAACTACTTTCCCCAATTCTCTCACAGATAATCTTAAATCTTCTGAAACTATCTCCATAGGTAATTCTAAATCTATATTTTTCATAATATCTAAAGCATTTTGAATATGCAATCTTTGTCTTTCAGAAGTAATAAAAGGATGAGTACTACAAAATTGAAAATCTTTTTCCACTTTCTGCTTGATTAAATTTAGTAGAATTTCTATTCCACTATTACAACATACAGAAATTGGTACAAAACTAAAATTAAAGATAGATATTAACTCATGTTCTGCAATATTATCTGCCTTACTCAAAACACATATAGACTTGTCATCTATTAAGTTCATGATTTCATTGTTAAAAACATTTCGCTTCTCGTAAGGTAGCATAATTATCTTAAAATCTGCATTTTCAGCTTTTAACTTTGCACGTCTAATTCCTTCTTGTTCTATCAGATCAGTACTGTCTCTAATACCAGCAGTATCAACTATAATGATTGGATATCCAGCTACATCTATATGCGCTTCCAAAGTGTCCCTAGTAGTACCAGCATACTCAGAAACAATAGCAATATCTCTTTTTGCTAAATGATTAAATAAAGTAGATTTTCCAGAATTAGGCTCACCAACAATCGCAATACAAATACCCTGACGTAACCTTTCACCTTTCCGATCATCATTAAGATGATACTCTAAAGATTTCTGTAAATTACTCAACAAATAACTAATATTAGCAATTGCTGCACTATTAACTTCTTCTGGAAAATCAATATATGCTTCTATACTAGATAATATATCAATTAACTGTTGCCTCCAACCTTGATACAATTGCTCTAAAACCCCTGACATCTGTCTTATAGCTTGTTTAGCTTGCATTTCCGTTTCAGAATTTATAAGGTCGACTATTGCTTCAGCTCTAGTTAAATCAACCTTATTATTTAAGAAAGCACGTAAAGAAAACTCACCAGGTCCAGCAGGTACAAAGATTTTTGCAAGTTCAGCTAATATCATTTTTATAACAGCCAAACTACCATGAGTATGAAATTCAACAACATCTTCTCCAGTAAAGCTACTCGGAGCAATAAAATAAATAACTATAACTTCATCTATTATTTCACCCTTACTATCATATAAATGAGTAAATGTTGCAGTTCTTGGTTTAATATTACTACTAACACCAAAATGCAAAAACGCTTTCGCAGCATCTTTACCAGAAACCCTAATAACAGCTACTCCAGATTTCCCCCATGGAGTACACAAAGCAAAAATAGTACTCATTATTATTTAAACAATAGAACCCACTTCAGAATTTTATCACTATTAGAATAAAACTCACTATATTATTAAGCACATAATTATACTTATACAAACAACAGAGCATCTTCTATAGCATAAAATTTATACACTAAGTATATAACTAAAGTGGGGCTAAAAATTGATTTCTTGTTAAAGAAACCTATTAATACTTAACTGACTTGCATTTCCAAATTATAGTAAAACACAACCAAACACATTTTATTATGTATACTAGCGCCTAATTCCCAAAGTCTACAAAATTTCAGATTCTAAGAATCGTCCCTTAAAAGCTCATTGATAGATACTTTACTTCTAGTGCTATCATCAACTTTTTTAACAATTACAGCACAATATAACGATAAATCACCACTACCATAAGAACCGGGTACTACTACAGAATATGGAGGAATCCTTCCATAAGATATTTCACCAGATTCTCTATCAATAATTCTAGTAGAAGCTCCGATATAAACACCCATAGAAATTACTGAACCTTCACCAACTATTACACCTTCAACAATTTCACTACGAGCACCAATAAAACAGTTATCTTCTATAACAACAGGTCTGGAACTTAACGGCTCTAACACTCCACCTATTCCAGCACCACCAGAAATATGACAATGTTTACCAATTTGAGCACAGCTTCCAACAGATGCCCAAGTATCAATCATAGTTCCTTCACCTACATATGCACCAACATTAACAAAACTTGGCATTAATACCACATTAGGTGCAATGTAAGCAGATTTACGCACCATTGATCCAGGTACAGCTCTAACTTTTGCTTGTCTGAAATCGCTAGCACTCCACTTACCAAACTTCAATTGTACCTTATCAAACCAACATAAATTACCAAGCATTGAATTTGAGGTACTAATTTCTGCAAGATTCATATCATATACACGGAAACACAACAATATGGCTTTTTTAGCCCACTCATTTACTACCCATTGATCCCCAACTTTTTCACATACACGGATTTTGCCTTGATCTAAAAGATCCATAACATCATCAACAACTCTCTTAATTGATGTGTTACTAGAGAGAGTGGCTAAATTATTCCAGGCATCTTCAATAACGTCCTTAAAATCACAAACATCTATCATACTCACAACCAATTATATTTTACTAGTTGGTCATCGTAACACGACACATATCAAAATACAAGTGTTTTATCTAACCATGAGACCAACATATGCAATACCTCGATTTACTAAAATTATTAGATTACGTATACCACATACATTGTAGACATATTCGTAATAATAGACTATATTATGTTATAATACATAATCAACAAGCCTGTGTTTAATGCGGATAGAATGCAAAAATTGTAAAGCAGTTTACAGAGTAGATAGTAGTAAATTTCCTGTTGAAGGCAAAAAAGTTAGATGTACACACTGTAACAATACATGGACGCATATACCATCTGAAGACGAAGCTGTAGATTATCATGAGAAAAACTATATAAATAAAGAATCTACAGTTAACCCTAACCTACAGGCTGGCAAGAATACTTCACAGCATTATTCCCCAACAAGCCATTCTTTTTTCAAGAAAATACTGTCAGTATGTACAACAATATTACTAATATTTTCACTTTCTGTTATGCTTCAAAATAACATCCCATACAAATTTAGAAAGATCTATCGCATAATAGAAATGTATGACACGACAAACATACAATTAGCAGACTCTAAAATCAAAATTCTCAAAAAAGATGAACATAACATAGCAATAAAGGTTGAAGGTACCATTAAGAATCAATCGGATCATGAAAGATTCATACCTGGTATACAGCTTGTGCTTTATAATAAACAAAAAAAAGCAGTAGCTTCAAAAAAATTAAACCTACATAAAACAGATATTATTCCCAGCAAGCAAGATTACAAATTTGAACATATAATACATGCACCAAAAGATACAGATAGTATACAAATAAAAATAGGTAATCTATTTGAAATTGTATTCCTATGATACCAGAATTTACCGTCAGTGAACTCACAAAAATCTTTCAAAATTTCGTACACGAAACATTTACACATATAAAAGTAAGGGGGGAAATCAGTAATTTATCACAACCAAAATCTGGACACACATATTTTACATTAAAAGACGATGATGCTGTGCTTAACGCAGTATGTTGGAACAACACTAAAATAGAATTTGACCTGAAAAATGGGCTAGAAGTCATATGTTTTGGCTTTTTAACAACTTACCAATCAAAATATCAACTAATAACAGAAAGCATGTTATTAGCTGGAATAGGTAACTTAAAAATAATGCTCGAACAAAGAAAAGCAAAGTTAGAAAAAGAAGGTCTTTTTAACCAATCAAACAAAAAACCCTTACCTCTATTACCTAAAATTATAGGTGTAATTACATCTACCACTGGCGCAGTGATCAACGATATACTAAACAGAGTAAAAAGTCGTTTCCCAAGCCATATAGTAATATCTCCAGTATCTGTACAAGGCAATGAATCTATTAATCAAATTATAAATGCAATATCAAAACTCAATAATTCTGAAATAAATAGACCAGATGTAATAATAATTGCTAGAGGAGGAGGAAGCATAGAAGATTTATGGATTTTTAATGACGAGGAAATGGTAAGGGCAGTCGCTGGATCTAACATACCTATAGTTTCTGCAATTGGTCATGAAACTGATTTCACTTTGATTGATTATGCAGCAGATATACGTGCACCTACCCCTACAGCTGCAGTAGAAATTGTTTTACCAACAAAAACTCAACTAGTAGAACACATAAATAGCAGATTCAACAAAATAAAAACTATTTTACATTATAAAACAAACACAAAAAAAGACAGATTGTTTTACTTACATAACAGTTTAATGAAAACTAAACATAAAACAAAAGTATTAAAACTTCAGTTACTTGAACATAAAAACAAAATAGAAGTACTACTCAAAATAATGTTATTAAACAAAAAACAATTCCTAAATGAGTTATACTGTAAAATCAACCAATTCAATAAAGAAAAAATGTTAGAAGCAGGATATGCGGTACTATATGATATAAACAATAACCACATCAATAGTATAAAAAAGTTACAATCAAATGATATTATTTCAATTGAACTAAAAGATGGAATAGTAAAAGCTATAGTAAAATAGTAATCTAAGTAATTTTCGTATATTAAACATTCATAACGTTTTACAAAATGACACTATCGACATACTATGAATAAACAATTCATATAAACGTCCCTACATTTTATAATGAGCAATAAAGAAAATAAGCCAGAATATTTCATAATTGAATTCACTGTTTACAGCTCTATCAGTTGATGTTGGTAAAACAATTTCTACTACAGCCGGGGTTGGTGCATGCATATCTGCTGTATAATCAATTAAAGTGAAATCAATTTCATGATCAATTGCAGAAACTATGGGAATGCTAGATCTGCTATCAACTCAACATTTTATCACTGAGAAATCAGTAAAGTCATTACTTGAAAGACCAAGTGACTTCATTAAGCACACAATTTACTTACAGTAATATTTTTTGTTAATTTTAAATAGTATAGTAATATTGAATCGCTATTAGGCATTTTTTATCCATATCACATTTCACATGCATATAATTAAATATTTTATTATGCAATACTCAGAAAATGTAGCAATGCACCTCCACCCGTTGAAATATAAGTAAAGTCATCATTTGAAAGACCAGATAACTTGATTGCACATATACTATCACCACCACCAACAATACTTTTAAGTTTACCTGCTGTAGTTAATTTTGCTAATAAGTTTGCAATACTAAATGTTCCTTTTGAAAAAGGTTCTTTTTCAAACATCCCACATGGACCATTCCATAAAATCGTTCTACACTTACTTACTGTTGCATTAACCATATTAATAGTTTGGGGGCCTATATCTAATATTACATCATCAGATTCTATAGTATCATCATCTTTTATTGTACTTTTCCCATAAATAGAATTCTTAGCTACTACATAATCAACAGGAAGAATAATTTTACACTCATGTCTTTTAGCAAGATCCATAATTTCCTTTACAAGATCTTTCTCTAACTCTTCATACAATGATCTTCCTATTTTCAGACCCTGTGAGAGCAAAAAATTATTTGCAATAGCTCCACCCACTATCAAAAAATCCACCTTTTTAGTCAGATTTTTTAACATGTGAATTTTTGTTGATATTTTTGAGCCACCAACTATAACTGCAACTGGTTTCTCACTATTCGAAACAACACAATTCAAGTACTTCATTTCTTCCTGAAAATTAAAACCAATAAAAGAAGGAATTAATCTAGTGATTGCATCTATAGATGCATGTTTACGATGTAAACAAGAAAAAGCATCATTAACATATATATCAGCCAACAAAGCAAGCTGTTTAGCAAATGTTAAATCATTTGTTTCTTCTTCTGCATAAAATCTCAAATTTTCCAGTAATAATATTGAACCTAATGGTGCAGATTGTATAGTTTGTTCCACATAATCCCCAATTACACCATCTATAAACATTACATTTGTTGTAAATATTTTATTTAGGTACTCAATCAAAAATTTCAAAGAAAATTCTTTATCATAGGATTTAGGGCGCCCATAATGCGACATTATTACAATTTTTGCATCATTACTTAATAAGTACTTAATAGTTGTAGTCAATCTAACAATCCTAGTATCATCTAATACTACACCATTATCCACTGGTACATTTAAGTCTGCACGTAGTAATACTGTCTTACCACTACAACTAAAATCTTGTATTTTTTTCATATCACGAAAAGCAAAATCATTAGACTTTAACATATAAGTTACCTTGTTTAACAATTTAATAAATCACTAAAATAGTTAAATATCTTTATAAACTATAAAAAATTTATTAAGTGTTTTTTAGCACAAAATCAAATTTATTCTCACAGTAATACACAACTTTACTACTATATCACTTAACAAAACTTGCATGTAAACAGCTATAGTCTTGACATTATATCACAAACAGCAAAAAATTAAAAAATATTAATACCTTTACATTTATTAATTTATTAGAACAGATATTAACATTTTAATATCATTCAATATACTAATACACGAATTACTACATACAATATCATAAGCACTAGAAGTGTATTTTAACATTTTGATACATCTTCTATCTCAATAATGTAATAAATACTTAACAAACACACAATACTAGGAACTACAATACTTAAATTACATATTTCTCATTAAATGCAATGCATAACACCACATTTGTCATTAACAAGCATGCTTCAGGTGCAAAAAGCACTAATTCTTCATTACAATGTCAATTATTAGTAACTATCTACACACAAAACCTTGACTAAGTATTAAAATATCCAGTATTAGGTAACAATTTATATAATATGACAAACAAACACCAAATTAGTCAGCAAAAATATATTCAAAGATTATTATTAGATCTACAGAAGATACATATTTCTGCTTCCTATCAATACAAAAATAAATGTCATCATTATATATTATTTAACTATCAGCACCTATAATATCGTCATTGATTCTTTTAGGCAAAGAAATGTCAGATGTTCCATTTATAAACAACAGAAACGAAACAAAACCCTACAAAATAACATGGGAAATAGTAAAAAATCAAAAATACAAACAAACACATTTATTACAAGTATCATGCCTATATATAATAACAATATACAATAAGAACCACAACATATCGTTACCAACAGACAACGTTATTAGTAATATTCTATTAAGAATAAACACAACAATGGAATCAGTGTTATTAAATAAACTTCTCAGTATTGAAATATTAAAAGGCATTTCTTCTCATAAATTTATTAGTAAAAAAAAGAACAACATTGCAAGATTACAAGACATATCTCAATTCTTTAACTCTAATTTCAATATAAAACTTCCAAGGAGCATCGAGGAAAGTTTTATTGCAGAACACAAAGAAGCAGTACAGTTACTAAAAAGTTCTATAAGTATATAGCCAAGTATTTATACACTATTACATGAGTTTTACTTAATATAGAAAAATAGCAATCTTCTACTAAACATCATATATAATGCTTAATTGACACTATTAGATTATCAAATACCATTTCTAAAATTCTACATTCTTAATTACATACATGTTTCAGTAATCAATGCTTACTAATATCCTAACAAGACAACACAATAAAATTTTTGACAAAATAAGTATTTAAAAACTTGTCAAAATAGATCACAATAATAAAGTCACTTTTCTCTTTTTATTAAATATGATAGATTTTATAAAAATGCATGGCACTCTTAATGACTTTGTCATAATAGATTGCAGAAGTAAGTCCTACAATAACATTGATTATCAAGCAATTGCTAACAGGAAAATAGGCATTGGGTGTGATCAAATTATTGTTATAACAAA
Organism: Ehrlichia minasensis; assembly: GCF_004181775.1. Taxonomy (NCBI): domain Bacteria; kingdom Pseudomonadati; phylum Pseudomonadota; class Alphaproteobacteria; order Rickettsiales; family Anaplasmataceae; genus Ehrlichia; species Ehrlichia minasensis. The sequence continues at coordinate 10,158 of NZ_QOHL01000009.1, read as the reverse complement.
ATCTGAAAAAGCTGATTGTTTCATGCATATATATAACGCAGATGGAAGTAAAGTTGAAATGTGTGGTAATGCTGCAAGGTGTGTTGCATATCTATTAAGCAATGAAAAACAAAAAAACAATGTAACAATTGAGCTAGCTGACCGCATATTATCATGCTTAAGGATATCAGAAAACACAGTACAAGTTAACATGGGAATAGCAAAATTTCATTGGACAGATATACCTATATCTCAAGAATGTGATACATTGCACCTACCAATAACACTAGAAATGCTAAGTGATCCTGTAGGAATAAATGTAGGCAATCCACATGCAATATTTTTTGTAAATTCAATAGAAACAATTCCACTAGACAAATTAGGACCAGAACTAGAAAATCACAATCTTTTCCCTAAAAGAGCAAATATTAGTATTGCAGAAATTGTATCCAGAAACAAAATCAAACTGAGAGTATGGGAACGTGGCACTGGAGAAACAGCTTCATGTGGTAGTGGTGCATGCGCAGCATTAGTTGCAGCAGTAAGACGTCAATATACTGATACAACAGCAACAATATGTTTGCAAGGTGGTAATCTATTAATATCATACCAGAATGATAACACTATTTTAATGGAAGGGATAGTATCATATACATTTCATGGCACCTACTGTACCTAATAAAATACTATATCAACTTCTTAGATCAATAAACTTTTATACAATACATAGTTATGTTATAATATCAGTTAATGATGAGTGAGTTTTTATGAAACTAAAAGAAACAACCATAAATGGAATGTTAGTTCTCTGTTTTGTACCTATGATGGCACTTTACCACAAAATGAAAGTGCTTTTCACCTGTGATATTCCTTCATTAGACGGGAGCGAAGAATCCAATTATTCACGTGCAGTAATGATTGGTTGCTTAAGTGTAGTATTGTGCTGTGTAATCTATATAATGATACTTATACATTTTAATATCAAGTTAATGCTTTTCCTACTGTCAAAAATCACAGGAAAAAACTTTCATGCTCTTAATGATATAATCTCCAGATTTATAGACTTACGTATAATACATTTTGTAATATCAAATATGCATTTAAAATTTTTGAGATATATTTCTCAAATAGAAAAATCAGAAGATGAATTAAATACATATAAAGATTTTGCAAAAAAAACTAACATAATAATTAAATCAATAGAGCACCACAGGAAGCTATATGAAAACTTTATCTTACCAATTTAACAATATGTTTATGTTTATTCATTATAACATATTTATGCTATATTAGTATTAAATCAAAATTTGACGAGTGGAGTATGAAAAGTAATTTCTTCATAACAAAATGTAACGTATCGTCCTTAATATCAAGTATTAATAAAGCAATACCGAAGCTGCATGATCTTCTTCAAATCATAAAAAACAAAATCATCTCCATGAAAAAAGAAACTATCTCATTACAAAAAAAATTAAAAAACCTACTCGAAACTAATATTGACCTTGGTTTATATCATTTTTATAAAGGAAACATCTCAGACGCAAAATTCAGATTTCGTCTTATTAGCATTTTTAAACCTAAATTACCAGTAGCATACTATAACCTTGGAAGGTGTTATTTTGCTTTACAAAATTTAAATAAAGCTAAACAAAACCTTATGCGTGCAATAGAACTAGATAACAATTACGCAGAAGCTTTATACTACTTAAACAAGATAACAAACCCAACAAATATTGTATACGTACCTGAAAATATTATAAAGCAATACTTTGATTACACTAGTGAACATTTTGTAGAACACTGGCTCATAGCAAAACAATACAAAGCTCATGAATATGTAAAATCTTTAATAATAAACTTTTTTGGTGATAAATTTCCATACTTAAATATCTTAGACCTTGGATGCGGTACAGGTATATGCGGACAATTTTTAAGAATGAAAAACATAGGCAATTATATAACAGGCATTGACTTATCAAATAAAATGATAAATATAGCAAGAGGTTGTTTTGTAAACGGGAAACAGGCTTACAATGAGTTGATACATATAAGCATTGCTGATTTCCTTAAAAAAAATCAAGATAAGAAAAAATATGATGTTATCATTTTAACTGAGGTACTACAGTATACCGGCAGCTTAAACCCGATCTTTAAACTTTTGAAAACAATATTAGATACAAATGGTATTGTGATTGGTCTCACAAGAAGAAAACAAGGTTCAGGATTTCAATTCATTAACGAAGGAGATTTTTTCTGTCACTCAGATGAATACATAAAATTATGTATTGAAGAATCAGGATTGGAATGCAACTACTCTAGTTACTGTAAAATATACGGGTCACAAGTTGAAGGAGTACTTTTTGTAGCCCAATCCAAAAAAACTGATGTTTAAAATTTAGTAACACTATACTTGAGTGACCTTACAGGAGCAAAATTTTCACGCCATGTTAACAATTACTAAAAATGCAAATTCACTGTTCAAAATATATAATTTACTAAACACCTCAAATTAAAAATTACAGTAGTTTACTTATAAAATAATAGTAAACTTGCCTCATAATAAATTCTTTTACAACGAATCTAATTTCAACTACAATTTAAGTGTAGTACTTCTTTTTAAAATTAAAGAAAGTTATTAATTTAATAGTTAACAAGCAACATTGACATATACAATGAATTTATTTAGGATTAAGGTTTTATAAGACGCGGTTGTGGTGGAATTTGGTAGACACGCAGCGTTGAGGTCGCTGTGGTTTGATAAAGACCTTGGAAGTTCAAGTCTTCTCAACCGCACCATGTAATATTTGAGCACAATGATGGAAAATTTATTTAACAGATTTCGTTCCAACAAATATATTACAGAAAAGTCTATTGCCGAACTCAGATGCGGTATACCAGTATTACTATACAATAATAACGACAGTTTACTAATTTTCCCTAGTGAGCTAGCAAACAATGAATTATTAAGTGCTCTGAAAAAAAAATTTCAAGATATTAACATATTAGTTACTGGAAACAGATTAAACTTCATATTTCAATCACCAGGAAATCGCCTTTCTAGGATTCAAATTAAGACACACCATGATTTAGAATACATATCTTCTTTATTAACAGACCAAGAATTCCATAAAAAAAGTTCACTTACTGCTGATGATATAACTGTTAGCACAAATTCCTTAGATAAAACTGCTATTTCAATAATAAAATTAACAAAATTATTACCTTCAGCAATTGTTATTGATATTAATAGGTCTGATATACTACAATGGTGCACTCAAAATAATATCACACCAGTCAAACAAGAAATTATAGATAATTACAATGAAGAATATGAAATTCAAGAAGTATGTAGCTCTCCTTTATTCTTAAAAGATTGTCTGAACGCTAAAATAAAAGTTTACAGATCACACACTGGAGAACTTGAGCACTATGCAATTATTATAGGAAACCCAGACTACAGCAATCCTATAGTTAGAATTCACTCATCATGTTACACTGGTGATCTACTTAATAGTTTATCATGTGATTGTCGCTGTCAATTGCATACAGCTATAAAATTAATGACAGAAAATAAAGGTGGCATAATTCTATACCTAGCTCAAGATGGCCGTGGTATAGGATTAGCTAATAAAATAAGAACATATCAATTACAAACCAAATACTATTTTGATACTGTAGATGCTAATAGGTTTTTTGGATTTGAAGATGATGAAAGGGTATTTACACCAGCCATAAAAATACTGCAGAAATTAGGAATTTCAAAACTACAGTTATTAACAAATAATCCAAATAAAATTTCAGAAATTAAAAAAAATGGCATACAAGTTACAAAAATATTACCTATTTTTGTTGACACAAACCAACATAATATTAATTATATCAATACCAAAGCTAAAAGATTAGGTCATGTTAGCTGGAAGTGTTTTTTATGCTATTTTTACATACTAATGTTAATCTGATGTAAATAAATAAATTATACACTCTTTGTTGACCATCTAATTAACAAAAATTTTTGTTAATATAGCTTAAAACTATAAGGTTGATGATACGTATGTTTAATAAATTTAAAAAAAAGAATAACACAAGCGATAATAAAAAACCATTAAATGCAAATTTAGAAACAACATATAATTGGCATGTCAGCCGGTATAATTCAGTTGTAATACAAAGGAACATGCTACTGTTTTTTACAGTGCTTGCACTAAGTGCAGTAGGAATTAGTGTCTTTGTCATCTCGAATATAAGCAAGAGCAGAACTATTGAGCCATTCGTGGTAGAAATAGAAAAGAAATCTGGAATTACAACATTAGTAAATCCAGTATCAGTTAAACAATATTCAGCAGATGAAGTTTTAAATAATTACTTCATAATAGAATATGTAAGATCTAGAGAACTTTTTGACCCCAATAACTTCCAATACAATTACTACACAAAAGTTCGTTTATTTTCCAACCAAACAACATATAGTGAATTTCGTAATTGGATAAGGTTAAGCAATCCTGCAAGTCCTTTGAACTTATATGCAAATGTAACATCAGGATATCTAAAAATTAGATCTTTACAGCACTTACGTCCAGGAAATGTGCAAATTAGATTTTCTTTAGAATTCAACCATCCAAATGGTACAATAAAAAGAGATAGAATAGCTACATTATCATTTCAATACGCAACTCTTGAAATGAACGAACAAGAGAGACAAATCAATCCTTTAGGATTTCAAATAACTTATTATAGGGCAGATGATGAATTTCTATAAAATTTATACTACATTATTACTAGCTTTAATAATGATTATGTTTCATGATGATGCACATGCTATAAACATAGCCAATAACCCTGTTACAATAGACAGCAGAATCAAAACTTTTGTATACAGTAATAACGAAATATATAATGTAGTGTTTAATTATGGATATCACTCATATATTGAATTTTCAAAAGGTGAAACTATAAAAATGTTAGCAATAGGTGATACCGTAAGTTGGAAAGTAAAGCCAGTAGATAACAAGCTTTTTATAATTCCATTAGAAAAAAACGGAAAAACAAACATGCTCATAGAAACGAGTAAGGGGAGAAGTTATGCTTTTGACCTGATATGTCGTAGCGCAGGTGAAACAGATAATGACAAAAAAGATACTGAAGCAGAGTATTCTGATCTAAGAGATTTAGCATATATAGTACGTTTTTATTATCCAAAAACTGAAGAAGATTTTGATTTAAACAAAATAAACCTTCCAGACATTTCCATCCCTAGTAATTCACACAAGGTAAAGAAGCATATAGTAATAAAACCTAACATTACAAGTGATAACTACCTAGTAAACACAAAGCTAGGAGATCAAAAAAAATTACCTGTGGAGTTATTTGATGACGGCAAACTTACATACTTTAAGTTTGCAAACAATAACCAAACTATCCCTCAAGTATTTATATATAACGATTTAGGTGAAAAAGTACCTTGTAAAATGTTATTACTAAATAATTATGTAATAATAAAGGGTGTACATAAAAACTTACATCTGGAATATAAGAATGAATCTGTGAAAATTACCAATAAAAAACTATAATAAAACTCATCACGGTACACTATGTCAGAAGAAAATCAAAATAACCAATACACAGAGATTGAAGAGAGTGTAAATGTTGTTGGAGTAAATAAAGGAAAAAAATTCATCACAATAGGAATAATTCTTGCTGGGTTAGGTTTCTCTTATTACTACTTCTTCATAGGGAAAAAGTCAGACAATGATCTCAATAAATCTCAATCAATAGAAGAAGTAGATATAGAAAAATTGTTAAAAGAATCTACTCCACCAGCGCAAGAGGTATCTCCAGCAATCAATATCCCACCACAATTACCAGAATTACCACCTCTAGTATCACCATCTCTACCATCAATTCCAACAGTTGAAAGACCTAAAGTACTAGAAATACCAAAAATACCAGAGGTCAAGCAAAAGCAACCACCAGTACTACAACCACAGCCTAAACCTGAAACTGACATTTTACCAAAAATACCTCTACCTGCTCAAAACACAATAGAAATTGCTGCACCTATTGCACCTACAACAACAGGTTATGACAAAGAAAGAAGAGCTACATCAATGTTAGCAATTTCAGGAGGACAAGAAATGACAGCTGAAGGAGCAGAATCAGCTATTTCAAACATAATAAATAATAATAACAACTCTATTATTTCTTTACAACCGACATCCTCTCCAAATGTTGTAGCAACCAAAGTAAACAATTTGGAATTAACAATTTTACAAGGGAAAATAATTGATGTAGTACTAGAAACTGCTATCAATTCAGATTTACAAGGTACATTAAGAGGAATAGTAGCACGTGATGTTTACGCCGAAGCAAGTAATATAGTAATGATTCCAAAAGGATCTAGGCTAATAGGAAATTATTCTTTCAATGCAGGCCCAGGAAAAACAAGAGTACAGATATCTTGGAATAGAGTCATTTTGCCTCACGGTATCGACATAGCAATTGACGGGAACGGAACAGACGAGTTAGGCAGGCAAGGTGCTTCAGGTGTTGTTGATACAAAAATAGGTAATATATTAACTTCCACAATATTACTAGCTGGTGTATCTGCAGCAACAGCTTATGCTACATCAAAAATACCTGAAATAAATGATCACCCCATTGTAGAACAAAACAAGGACAAAGATAGTAAGGATAGTGAAGATAAAGATAAAGACAAAGATAAAGATAAATCTAAAACAAAAACTACATTGCCTGTAAAAATTCTATCTCAAGCAGTAGACGACTTTTCAAATTCTATGAAAGACATAATAAAGAGATACTCAGATAACAACCCTACAATATATGTAGATCAAGGTACCTTGTTAAAAGTATTTGTTAATAAAGATATTGTATTTCCAAAAGCAGCAGTACGTGGAATAAATATTATAAATTAATATAAAGGTTTATATGACAACAAGTTATGCAGCTTTAGATACATACCTTGAACCATTGCAGTCTATTTTTAATGAAGATGGCGTAAACGAAGTATCTATAAATCAATCATGTGAAGTATGGGTAGAAAATAGAGGTAACATACGCTGTGAATCCATTCCAATCCTTAATTTATCCCACTTAAAAGCACTAGGAAGGTTAATAGCACAAGCTACAGAACAGAAGATAAGTGAAGAAAATCCATTATTATCCGCAACTCTACCTAATGGTTATCGTATACAAATTGTCTTTCCACCAGCTTGTGAAGCAACCGCAGTAGCCATGTCAATCAGAAAGCCATCAGCTATGCAGCTTTCATTGGATGACTACGAGAAAATGGGAGCATTTGATCAGGCCATCACAGAAACTAAAGAAAATCCTATAGACAATGAATTAAATGAATTACTAAAACAAAAAAAAATTAAACAATTTCTAGAATGTGCAGTAATAAACAAAAAAAACATAATAATAAGCGGTGGTACATCAACAGGAAAAACAACTTTCACTAACGCAGCGCTACGAAGTATACCAAAAGATGAAAGGCTAATTACAGTAGAGGATGCAAGAGAAATTGTATTAAGTAACCACCCAAACAGAGTACATCTCATTTCATCAAAAGGAGGACAAGGTAGGGCTAAAGTTACTACTCAAGACCTAATAGAAGCATGTTTGAGATTACGTCCAGATAGAATAATAGTAGGAGAATTACGTGGAGCTGAAGCATTTAGCTTTTTAAGAGCAATCAATACAGGTCATCCTGGATCTATATCTACTTTACATGCAGATACACCAATGATGGCATTGGAGCAATTGAAACTAATGGTTATGCAAGCAGGACTTGGTATACCACCAGATCAAATTATAAACTATATTACTAACATAGTAGATATAGTAATACAATTGAAAAGAGCATCAGGAGGTGTAAGATATGTGTCAGAAATACTATTCACTAAATCTTTACAGAAAAATAGTTAAATGATACGTAAATTTTTTATAATTAAATTGTTGTTTTTATGGATAGTATAAGTGCAAACCACATACGCAATATTTTATTCCTTGTTTTAGGTGCATTTTTTGGACTGGAATTTTGCTTTTATTTATCAGGTGTATTATTCATCTTAATGGTCTGGGGACCAAATTATCTAGATTTTAATGCCATAAACCCTAGCTTGAGCGATTTTCCAGATAGAATTTGGCCCACTATTTTTGATTATGTACAACATTGGTGGAATAACCCTTCTGCATATGATGCAGCTTTATTACTTAAGTTAATAACATCACTATGTACACCAGTAGGAATCCTAAGCATAGTATTATGGAACCTTAGAAATATATTATTCGATTGGAGACCATTCAAGAAGAAAGAATCACTGCATGGAGATTCAAGATGGGCAACAGAAAAAGATATTCGCAAAATAGGATTACGTAGTAGAAAAGGAATATTACTAGGGAAAGATAAAAGAGGGTATCTCATTGCAGATGGTTATCAACACGCCTTATTATTTGCACCAACCGGATCTGGAAAAGGTGTAGGTTTCGTAATACCAAACTTATTGTTCTGGGAAGATTCTGTAGTAGTACACGATATAAAATTAGAAAACTATGACCTTACAAGTGGGTGGAGAAAAAAAAGGGGACAAGAGGTTTTTGTTTGGAACCCAGCACAACCTGATGGTATAAGTCACTGCTACAACCCATTAGACTGGATAAGCTCTAAGCCAGGACAAATGGTAGATGATGTACAAAAAATTGCCAATCTAATAATGCCAGAACAAGATTTTTGGTACAACGAAGCACGCAGCTTATTTGTGGGAGTAGTACTATACTTACTAGCAGTACCAGAAAAAGTAAAATCTTTCGGAGAAGTTGTACGAACAATGCGTAGCGACGACGTAGTATACAACTTAGCAGTAGTATTAGACACAATAGGGAAAAAGATTCATCCAGTTGCATACATGAATATAGCTGCATTTTTACAAAAAGCAGATAAAGAACGTTCAGGTGTTGTATCAACCATGAACTCATCTTTAGAATTATGGGCAAACCCATTAATAGATACAGCAACAGCTTCAAGTGATTTTAATATTCAAGAATTTAAAAGGAAAAAAGTAACAGTATATGTTGGATTAACACCAGATAATTTAACTCGCCTTAGACCTTTAATGCAAGTATTTTACCAACAAGCTACAGAATTTTTATGTAGAACTTTACCATCAGATGATGAACCTTACGGTGTATTGTTCTTAATGGATGAGTTTCCAACATTAGGAAAAATGGAGCAATTTCAAACTGGTATTGCATATTTTCGTGGATATAGAGTTAGACTATTTTTGATTATTCAAGATACTGAACAGCTCAAGGGTATATATGAAGAAGCAGGAATGAACTCATTTTTATCAAACTCTACTTATAGAATAACTTTTGCCGCAAATAATATAGAAACTGCAAATTTAATATCACAGTTAATAGGAAATAAAACTGTTAACCAAGAGTCTTTAAACAGACCTAAATTTCTAGATTTGAACCCTGCATCCCGTTCATTACATATATCAGAAACACAAAGAGCTCTATTATTACCTCAAGAAGTAATAATGTTACCTAGAGATGAGCAAATACTTTTAATAGAATCTACTTATCCTATAAAATCAAAGAAAATAAAATACTATGAAGACAAAAGTTTTACAAAAAAACTATTAAAGAGCACCTTTGTTCCAACTCAAGAGCCTTATGATCCTAACAAAACAAAAACAGTAAAAAAAGAAAATGAAGAACCTATGCCAAGTATTGAAAGCGATCTTCCTAAAAATACATCCGACAATACTGAGAATAATACAGAAGATGGTGCAATGTATAGCAGTATAGAAGAAGATTATGATGATGATGATTTTAATTTTGAAGATTTAGATGAATATATGGACGAAGAAGAAGATTATGATGATGAAGAATACAATGACATAGATTACGATGATAATAATAATCTAGAAGAGGAAGAAGAAGAAGTAGAAGAGGAAGAAGAAGAAGTAGAAGAGGAAGAAGAGGAAGAAGAAGAGGAAGAAGAAGAAGAAGAGGAAGAAGAAGAAGAAGAGGAAGAAGAGGAAGAAGAGGAAGAAGAGGAAGAAGAGGAAGAAGAGGAAGAAGAGGAAGAAGAGGAAGAAGAGGAAGAAGAAGATGAAGAGGAAGAGGAAGATGAAGAGGAAGAAGAAGAAGAAAATA
>NZ_QOHL01000050.1:0-2182 GCF_004181775.1 Ehrlichia minasensis | reverse complement strand
AATAATAAGTACTTATCTAGATCAAAAAAGCTCTACATCACCTATACTAACATCTAGAAATTATCACAAACACTAAAATGTTTAACAGAAATATAACCTGTAACTTACCTATTTGCATATTTCAAACTTAGATCAATAATAAGTACTTATCCAGATCAAAAAACTCTATATCACCTATATTAACTACTGAATAATGCTGTACCTATTTTCTCTAGAATGATGTCCAATATAAGACTAGTTTTTACAAAATCTTAATAAATACTGCAATTTCCCTATAATACTATCAACTAATAAGCATATTTCAACTCTCTGATCTACATTATATTGATTCTTAGTAGAATAAATTTTAACACAACACATAGTTATTACGCTGTGTATACACTCTATAATTTATCTTATAATACTATCAGCTAATAAGTACATTCACTCTCTGATTAATATTGGACTGACCCTAATATAACAAATTTACCTAATAACCAGCTGTCCCACAATATACATAAACATCACCAACTAACAAGCATCTTCACACTCTACTCAGTGCTGCATTGATTTCCAGTACAATAAATTTTAATTCAATAAACAATTTTATAAATTGGACAATAAATATTGCAATTTCCACTATACTTAGTATTTTCATGTAATGAGCTATTATATACACTTGTAATTACAATTATTCAATTTTTTTGAATTTTTAATGCATTATAAAACTTAACACAGTTAAATTGTATATTTTATTAGCGATAAAATACAAATTAACAATAAGTATAAAATTTAAATATAAGTTTTTAAATGAGCAACTAATTTATAATTTTGATTATCTTTAAAAAATCAACACATATTAGGTTTATCAATCAACTTCACCAGTACTTATGATTGACGAAGTAAACATAATGCTGAACATTGAATACTTCCAATTTGTGAAGAAACTTTTTCTTGTGCCTCACAGAATTGCATCAAATTTAAAATTTTAGCCCGATACTGATTAAGCATTGCAATATCAGATTCACCATCATATACTTTAAGCAATAATTCTTCTAAGTCTCTTGCTCTTTGTATTAATACATCTCTACCAGTTTTGATAAATTGCAGAATTTTTTCACTATTCAATAACTCAGGATTGCCAAGAATACTAGCTGCAAGCCACTGTGTGTCATAAAAAAAAGCAGCAAAACATTCCCTACACAAAGCTATTTCCTTAAGATTCTTTGAACACGTTTGTGCGACATCTACCAACATGTCATGAAAAATTTGTGCAGTATATGCACGAAACATTAAACATTTAAGAAAAGGAATGTCCTCAAATCTTGGTCTACTACGAGCCCACAGAAAATTAAAATTTACACCATCTTCACACTTGCCTAGCTTTTTAGTAGCCCTTAACATTTTACTTGTAAAGTCTAAAGGTTCATATATTTTTTTTCTTACATTTGGTTTACTAACTTTCTTAGTACGAACTGTAGGTTTTATAGTATCTTCTTCACCTATTACTTGTGATGTCTGCTCATCAAGCGCTCTCTTTTGCCGTTCCAGCAACTGCTCATCTTGTTTTAACACAAAAAAATGCTTTAATAAGCAATATAATAACAAACAAAGCACAATAAAAGTGAACACCACTAACAATACAATGCCATGCCTTACATTAACATGCATAACCGCCTCTAAATATTAGGACTATATCTATAAACATTAACATAAAACTTTAACATTCTAATAAAGTCACTATAATATGTATAAGACATTTATCATTAACAAACACTCACAGAATCTGATCTTTTTAACACACTTACTTAAAATAACCATCTTTTTTATTTCTAAAAATATACCCATTGAAATACTTTTTAACTTTAGTACAAAGTTATACAGTACTTATCACAAATTTTATAATCACTAGCATATAAACAACTATCTGCTACTTATTTTAACACACGAATTACAACAACAATTATAAAACACTTGTATAATGCTTACAACTACATTTCTTACCTTCAACTAATAACCATACATTACACGTAACATTGTAAGCAACGCGAATTCAAATGACGCTTAATTATCTAGGCTCTTCTATACATTTTAATTCACTTTAAGCAAACTGCTCTATATTCTTTCTCAGTAGTACACAATGGTAAAAATAGAATATATATTTGAAGTACACAACAAAACTATTTACTCGTCATAAAATGTT
>NZ_QOHL01000008.1:0-49140 GCF_004181775.1 Ehrlichia minasensis | reverse complement strand
AAGGTACAACTTGTTCAACAGCAGGTGCTATACCAACTGGTATTTTTTCTCCTTTATCACTACTAGCATCACTTTCATCATCGCTATCGTATTCCTCACTATCACTAGATTGGCTATCATCTCTACTTTGCACAACACGTTGTTTTGGTATTACACCCTCTTGAGCAACATCAGAGCGAGTGAGCTCTCCTTGAGATGCCACCTGTTGTCTATCAATGGAAAACATATTATCCAATTCATGAAATTTTTGGGTCAATTCACCATGCAAATAATTTATTTCTCGCGGTAATGCATTCAATTGTTCATCATTAATTAAACGTATATATTGTTCAATTGCATTACTACATATTCTATATATTAAATCTCTATGTTCGTGTAAAATTTCTAATCCTTCTAACTCTCTTAATTCATATAAATCAATAGATAGTTCTAATAATTTCTTTAAATCATCTTGGTATGTTTTAACTAGCTCACTCTGATCTTTTAAATTACCATCTTTTTCCAAAACTTCTTTTAAAACTTCACTATGAGCCCCTAACGCACTGCTGAATGGTCCTAACAAACCAACAATATAAAACCTATGTTCCAAATCATTATGAAAACTAACAACTTTAGCAGATAATTTCCCTAATGCTAGCATTTTAAACATAAATTCATATTTATCAAATTCATATTTACAGACTTCACAAATTATACTCTTACATTCTGGAAGAAATTCTGCAGCACATATATTAACACCTTGTAAGTATAATTCTTGTAAATTAGTTTGATATTCTTTAACACATAACTCTAGAAGATCTCTATCAGCATTTCCATTATATAACATCTTCACCATTGATTGATGATACCCTAATAATAAGTAATAAGTATCAGCCATAACTTCTACAATACGTGCAATATCTTCTTGATCATTAACACCTATATATTCATAAATTCTGCCCTCTAATCTATCTATAGTACTTCTAGCATTTAAAATTTGAATTTTCAATCCTTGTGGACATAACTCACCCACTAAATCTAATAATGACCTTAAATTTTTTACTTTTTGACTCTCATGTGACCTACCATCTATTGAAGATGTACGTTGCTCACCAGGAAACATACTATCAGAAACTGCTGCTGCTGTTCTACTATGATCAGTACTTGCATGCATTACTCCACTACTTGGACTGGTACGAGTACCTTGTAACGTTGGAATATCACCATCTGCGTGCGTTCTACTCAATTGAGATTCAGATTCACTAACAGGACGACTACCATGATCACGTGTATCACCTCTATCCAATAACCTTGATGGTTGATGCTTTGGAACTGATACAACATCTTTATCTTGTTGAATATCTCTTTGAACTTGCCCAGCATGTCCATGATCAGGCCTATCATCCTTAGAGTGTGATGATGCTGCTGCACGTTTTTGAGCCTTAGAAGGTGATTCTTTATCACGCCACCTACCACTCTTTAAAGCATCTTCTAACCTTATCCCACCAACATAAGTTATGCAGCGGTTGAAATTTATCCCTTCAGCACGAGCACCATATTTTTCTATATCTTTATCAGATAGTGATATAGTACCGTCAGATTTCACAATAACATTGACTACTTGCTCTTTAGCTCCTTTTGGCACAATAGGAGTCCAATACAATTTAAGTTTTACAAATCCTTCAGTAACAACATAATTCTTCTTTTTCCCAACACTTTGTACATAACCCCTATTTTCATTAGAAAAATTAAATTTTACCGTATTTAATCCATGTGTTTTACAAAAATCACCATTCAATAACTGACCTATACGCAATTTAGCACTACACATATCAGCAGACAAGACACCACCTACTATATCAGCACGTACATCTTCGTATTTCATGCCTTTTCCTAATTTTACAAAAGGCTTTAACTCAGATTCACATTTGGATTTAATACCTAAATATTCTTCTTTACCAGCTATTAAAGATTCTAAAACACTAACTTTCTGATTCGCAAATTTTTCAGCAAGTTTCCCCTCATTATCAATAGATTCTGCAAGCATAATTGGAGAAATACTCATCTTATTTTTTGTATTAAGTAAAGCTCCACGAGATGCCAAGAATTTCACAAGTGCAACATGTTGCTCTCTGACAAGTTCAGGGTTAGACATCATAAAAATTAACAATGCATGTAAAGGTGTATTACCATTTTTATCTTTCCTATTAATGTTAGTTCCAGTTGACAATACTGCTCTAACAGCATCTTGTGACCCAGTAATAACAGCTTTACATAGTGACGAATTACCATGTATATCTACGTTATTTATACCAATAACTGCATAATTAGTGCGCAGGTAATCATATAACGTACCATTACCAGACTCAGCACAATTTACCAACATAGAATTAAAATCACACAACTCTGCTATTCTCTTCTTTCCTAACAACTCTTCTAGTTTCTTAAATAGAACATCAGCACAAGGAATACGTGGTATAGCTTCTATGCAATTTTCAAGTCTTGAATTTCTATTATTAAATAATAAATCTTCTAGTAATTCTTTATCTTTGTCTTTCAAAGCAGATATAATTGTCTCAAAAAGTTTTAATACTTTGTCATTACGAGCATTGATTTTCCCAGAAGCAATATCTTGACACAATTTCTGTAAAACATTATTGCCATCACCATCTGTATTAGCTAAAGTCTTTCTAAGACATTTATCATTTAATATTTTATTTAACCTTGAATAATTTGTATCAGCAACATCCTTATATTTACTCGCTTCTTCAGATAAAATACGTTCACAAACATCATAAAATACATTACTGAATCTATTCTGTAAAATTCCAGAATTCTCAACTAAATTACTAAGACTATAAACAGAATCACGTGCAAAAAAGTTATTTTGTGCAGCAGCAAGATTTTTTTCTTCTTGATCACTCATTCTAGAATGAGCCAATAATGAGCTCATAAACTCATCAATACCACTACTTTCAAGATCAACTTCTGAATCATTTAACCCCTTTACTAAATCACTCAATCTATCAAATACTTTACGACCTTCATTATTTTTATGATTAATATCAAAACCATAATCCATGCACAGTCTCAAGAATAGGTGTCGTAATTCTACATTAAGCAACATTTTTGGATCACGTTCAAAGTATCCTACAAACTGATGCAACATGTTATTTCCTTCACCATCAGTAACATTTGGATTTAATTTCCTGCCAGAATTCATACAAGATTCTATCAAATTAATATCACCACGTAAAAAAGCACGTTCAATAATAGATAGATCACTTGATAGAGTCTTGTGTTGAAATACTAATGCACTAGGAGCACTATTAATTGCCCTAATACACCTAGAAGTATCTCCACTTCGAATCAAAGATTCTATTTCACTTTGACTATCCAATATTGCTTTCTTACTGCTGCTAACAATAATTTCACTTTCCGGTAATAAATCATCTGATAGATCTTCTTCATCACTAAATGCACCCAGTTGTTTTGAACCTTGAGAATCAACAGTTCTTTCATGATCACCTGTCAGATGTGATCGCTCATCTACTGAATAATCATCATCACTATCAAAAGGCATCACAACCTGAGATGACAATGATGGCATATTATCTTCTTCTTCATCAGGTAGCGTAATTAATGGATCTAATGTCTCATCACTCTGATGTACTTCTGCTTGAACAACTTGAGTAGATGTTTTCAAAACAGGTTCTTCATCTGACATTTCACTATCACTTTGATATGCTGCTGACTGAACAGCTTGACCAGCAGTTCCTGTCATAGTTGTCGGAAAACCTAATGCAACGCTCTCTTCATCCTCAGGTAATCTAGTTAATGGCTCCGATGTCGCATCACTTTGAGGTACATCTGACTGACCAACTTGAGTAGACGTCCTCGTCATAGCCGTTGGAGAATCCAACTCAACTCTCCCTTCATCTTCAGGTAATTCAGTCACTGATGCCGCCTCACTCTGAGGTACTGCTGACCGAACAGTTTGAGGAAACGCACTTGATGGAGATTCACGTCCTGCAGTTTGAGATTCACCAGATGATAAAATATCTTTATACTCCTCAAGCTTAGCTTGATAAGCTAATAACCTTGCTTTTTCAACAGGATCACTAGTGTTCTTTATTACATTCAACAAAATTTTACTTAGTGCAGTCTCACCAACTCTTTCCTCAGAAACAAGTCTTTTCAATAATACATGTCTAAGTTGTACATTTCTACTCGCAAAAATAGCTCCCATCACCCGTGCATCATAACTTTTTTGTGGTAACCTTGTAATACTTTTATCTACCCTTCGAGATAATACAAATTCAAAGATTTCCTCACGCAGTCTAAAATCTGGTACTCTACTACTAGCAGCATAATCTAATAACCCTCTTCCTTTCTTATCTGAAACCTCTGCTAATTTTCCATTTTCTTTTAACAAATTTTGAATTTCAAAAATACCTTCATCATCTTTCATTGCACTTTGAGCACACAGATGAACTATATTAGCTCCATTTGCTGTTTTTGATGCTATATCCCCACATGGTTTAATCCTCTGATAAATCCTATAATCACCATGAAGTGCAGCATATTGAAAAAAAGACAATCCATCAGAATCTCTAACCTGATTAACAAGTGCACTAAGCTTTTTCTTATTACCTGTTTCTACTGCATGCTTATAAACTTTTGCAACTATCTCACTTAAAAACGCAACATTTTCTTTATCAACCGAGTGAAATATATTATCTTTCTTAGGATGAGCAGAACGTATAAAGTTTTCTACATTAAATTGTTCAATTACATAACCATACAAATCTGGATATTTCTTATAAACTTCATCTGCATTACTTAAAACTACACGTAACAGACATCCATCCACTTTCTTAAGCTTTGCTTCATTTAAAAGCTGACTGTACTGTTTTAATAGAGCATCTTTAATACAATTTATTACTTCAACATCAGCACCTTCCCTTACTGCAAAATCATATATTGTTTCAGAAGAACGAAATTCACATCCATAATTCTTTTTTAATTGTGCAGCAATTTCCTTATATGGTGATAATTTCACATCATATTGTTTTATCAACAAATTACCATCTTTTTCTATAAGTTGTTTTAACAATTCAACATGATTAGACAATATTGCACCATGAGGCAGTACACTCCCATGTAGTATTTCTTCAGGATTATCTCTTAAATAATCATGACATACATCTAATAAATCATTGAAACAAACAGCTAATCCTAAATCAGAAAGTGCTTTCCCACTTCTTAACTTAAATACTTCTCTTCCGCTTCTAATTAAACCTTTTAACAAAATTGGATTATTTAATTCAATAACTCTATCAATACTAAAATTCTCTTCAAGTATTCTATTATATGATTCAGGATTAAGACTAATAAAAGCTTCAAATGCCGTAGGACTACTTATCACTTTATTAAAAATTTTATTTAACAAATTAGGATCAGTAGTTTCAGCAACTATAGCTGATAAAATTGTTTCTAGGATTTTAATGTTAACATCTAATTTGCTATCAATAATACCTGTTAATTCATCTAATAACTCTTGCTCTGTATAATACTTAGTTAAACACTTTACAAAATTTTCATCATTCTGCTTACAAGCATAAGCGAACAAGCTATGTCCTACTATTCTATGCCTTTTTAAATTAATAGTATATTTATCAGATTTGGACTCAGTAGCATAGTATTTCAACTTAAACAATCTTTCCAGTAAATCACTATCTTTACTGTCAATAACATTTTTTATAAAAACTTCATTAGTCATTAAATTTCTTACTTGCGTTTTAGAATTCTCAACTCTATCAATAAAGTCCATACAAATTTTTTTGTATCCTTGCTGAAGCGCCATAGCAAAAGGAGTAATACCTTTCTCATCAGGTTGAAGAAATGCACTGACTAACACATCTAATGGAAATCTCTTATCACGCATAATATGTGCAGTTAAGTCAGGCTGCTGTGATAATATACAAGTATGAAAAATATTCTGATGACTGTCACCATATGCTTCTTTCAATTCCTGAGGATCAATCTTTTTAAGAAAATGCTGAATCATGTGTACGTTATTTCTAATAACAGCAGCTTGTAGAGGGCTACATACAGTAGCCATCCTATTTCCATTTAATGGACTCTTAATACTAGAAAATGCATCCTTTGTTTTCCTTTCATTCTTTATATTATTATATCCATTCTCTAACTTATCCCACTGCTTAGGGTTTCCAAACGCTGCCATTAAAGTAAATATACTATGCCCTAAATGTCCGTGACTTCGTTTTGCATAATTACTTGGATTACTACTAAAAGTATCAAGAATCTCTCTTTTAAATTTCTCAACATCACCATCTGCTACTGCTGCTACATATTGTGATAAAGCACCAAATTCATTAACTGTAATTTTCAGAGGAGCAACAGTACCAGAATCAATACCACCTCTCCTAGCTGAATCAACAGCTGATGTATCTCTTATTTTACTCCTAGCTCCATATAGCTGTGCAGGATCGAGCTTAACCTTTTTATTTTGTTCTACCAATGCAGGATAAGCTCGAGTACAATATTCTGAAAGTTCAGCATTACCACATACTACAGAATTATTGAATATATCGGATATTAACTCATCCCTTACTGATTTATCAAGACTATCAATAAAATCTTTGTTCTCTTTTAAAATACCTATAACATACCCAGAATCAATTCTTGAAATATTATTAAAAGACATTTTAAAAGTATTAATTACACTTCGATCTTGAGCATAATCTTGTTTAGCCTGCACTATAAGCTTCTTATGTACTGAAATTATATACCTTACTAAATCTTGCCTTGATAAATCTGACGCAACTTCTAATAAATTTTTTCCATCTTTTTCAGAATATACAAGAGTTGGATTGCCATCAATTAAAGATTTTAGTTTATCTACACCCCCATTACTAATACACTTAAAAGCAAAATCTACAATTTTATTTTTCAGTATAACTACATTATCGTACTGCAGCTGCGTAGATAAAGCACCACGCATAAGTCTAGATAATTCACTAAGCTGCTCAAATGAAGATTCTTCAAGAACACGATCAAACAAGTCACCACTATTAGCTAATATGTCGTGTAACCTTATTGAATTTGGCTGTGATATCAACATTGCAATAACAAGCTCAGGATGCATATAAGTTAAACCTTCCTGCTCTACATAATACAATATCGCATCAAATGCACATTTCACATCAGTCAGTACACTCAATAAAAAATCGACATCCCTTATCTTAATTATTCCATCTCCAAGATTTTTAACGTCAGGATTTTCTTCATCAATAACAGCTGAAAGCAAATTAACATTGCGAGACTCAACTGCATGTCTTATCGTACCAATATCAACACCTAATTGAACACAAATGGCGTAATATTTATCTGCACTTTCCACATCAGAAAATCTCTTATACCCTTTAATTACTCTAGAAATTAGCTCTGTATCACTTGTTGAATAACTACCAAACATTTCTTTACAATGCAAAAGCATAGAAAAATTACTATCAGTTAAGTTTTCAAACAATGCATACTTCAGCTCTTGTATTTCTTGCTGTATATTACTTTTTTCTATTTCAGTTTTTAACGCATCTATAGCTGCTTTTATTATGTTAATCCTTTTTCCTAAATTCTCTTCTGATTGCTTCAGCTGTTGTATCTCTAAACTTAATTCTGATGATAATCCTCCTACCTTACCAGATTCTTGCTTATTTCTTATTGTCTGTTGCAGTATTCTTCTATCATTTTCTACTTGCTTTAGCCTGTTCTGTTGTTCTTTTAATTGTTCACTTAATAAATTTTTTGATACAACAATTTCAGCATCCGACACCATTCTTTCTAATACTTGCAACCTTAATTTGTTCTTTTCTAGCAAATGTACTCTATTACTTTGTATTCTCCCTAAATCTAAATCATCAATCAACATTTCACAAACTGGTATTGGTGCTCGTAATCCATACTCTAATGATAGACCACCTGCTATTCTCCTTTGTTTCATTATGTCTCTGATAATACTCTCTTCTAGTGATGTTTGTGACTGTATTAATGCAATTCTATATGCTACTAAGTTTCTTAACTCTCTTGTCAATGACATCCCTGAAAGTTCCACTTTCGCTAATTGTTCTTTTTTATCTAATTCTAAAGATTCTTTTTTTATACTTTCTATCTGACTTCTCATGCTAGACATAGAGTTTGTCAAATCCAGTATTTCATGTACACATTCCAACTGCTTATTCAATAGACTTATTTTCTCACGAACCTGACTTGTTTGTTGTTTATCCTGTAACACAGTCAATTCATCTGATATTTTACTCCGTAATAACAATTGCCCTTCTAATACTTCTTTAATTTTTAAATCTTTATGTTTTTTAACCAACAACCGATCTTCAGCCATTAATTCATCACAATCTTTTTCTAAATCTTCTAATTTTTCATCAAATGACCGTGTTACCGCTTCATGCGGTAATATCTCACGCATTTTTGATATTTGATTTAAACATTGCTGTATAATTTTTTGCGAAGCTGCAGATTTCTCTTTCATATCTTGTAATACTTGTGAACTCATCCGCAATTTCACAACACCTAGACTGCTTAATAGTTCTTCATTACATATTTTCTTATCTTCATATTTTTGTAATAATTCTTTACATCTTTGTTCCATTTCAGCTAACATAACACGATTTAACGGTTCTTTGACTTCACTGATTACTTTACTAAAATTCGACACTATAGCCTTTAACTCATGATTCAAATCTACAACTGAATTTATCTTCTTTTGTACAATTGCTATATTATTTGAACTATCACCTAACATTTGTATTGCAGCTTTACAATCACGAATCTCTTTTTCAAGATCCTCTGTATTTACATTACTTAATCCCCCTGCTTCAGCATTTATCTTCAATTCATCCAATTTAAATTGCGCCATTCTCACTTTAGATATTAACCTATTTTTGCGTTCTTCATTGCTTTTTAATCGTTCTAAGCACGCTTTTAAAAAATTATCGTATAATTCATTACTAATAGTGTATTCTTCTGATGCTAGTTTTGATATATCCTTCTGGCATTTCAACAACCACTCCATACATTCTGTAACTTGATCTGATTTACATTTATTAATCAGATCTTTCCTATTACGCACTCCTTCTAAATATTCCTTAGGACTACTTCCTAATAACACTTCGAGTACAACATAATTACTATGTTTTATTGCTAAACTAATTACAGTATCATCACTCTTAGTACGTTGTAGTAGATCACCTTTACTTAATATTTCTCTAAAATCAATATCATGTTTTAAATCATCAACTAAATCAGATTGAACAAGCAAATGCAGCGGAGTTTCACCAAACCTGTTATTTTGCAATAACAAACGATCAAGCCATGTTACTTTTGATGACTTTTTATTACCATCTACGTATAATGACTTTAACTTATTGATTACGAGATTGACTACTTCTCTTTGACCAGGTTCAGCAGCATAATTCCCAAAAAGACAATGTAGTATATTACTACCATCATTTTCTACAGAATGAACATACTGATCTGCACTTTTCTGATTAAAAACTATATCACAACATTCATGATCATTAGAAAGTATAGCATTAAATAAAACATTACGACCGCGTACATCAACAACACCCCAATCAACTTCTTGTGACAACTTTGATCTACGACTTAAATTGTGTTTTTGAAATTTATTTAAAAAAACATATCCAGCCTTTGCAGCCATAAGTAATGGAAAATTTTTACCAACATCTTGGCTGTTTATTATATCACTATTACAATGCCTCAGGATTAAATCAAACATTTCAATGTATTTATGGTCATTCGTGTCCTTATACATTTTTATTATGTATTGTAATATGCCATTTGTACCATCTACACTACTATGCAATGCACGACCTTTACTAGCACTATTTGCAGAGTCAAGGAATTTTTTGACCTTTAATAAATCTCCAGATTTAACAGCATCGTGTAATGAACTATAATCTTTCATACTTTTTCCAACCTAAAACATTTCTAAAACATTATTAATCATACATTTAAAACTAAATAAATTATTATAGTATTAATAAAAAGATTAACTTTTTAAATAATTATACACCAGTCTTACATTATTAGCAATTTTATTTAATAAATATAAAAACATATCTTACCATATTAATAAAGATATTAATTTCTTATGATTAATCATACACTACAAAATCACATAATACTACTATTTAATAGCAGATATATTAAGCGGATCTATCCACACTACATTACCACTACTATTAGTGTATATCATATTCACTCTATTATTTTTTACATTAATAAACAAAAGAGCTGGTAAAGATAACAATTCCATCTCCATAATTGCATCACCAATAGTCATAGTTTTTACCACCACATCTTCCTCTATAACTAATCCAGAACCATCACTGTTATCAACATTATAATTGTCTATTTCATTACTATCAAATACGTACCCAAAACATTTCATCTGTGCCTTTACAGAATTTTTATTATGACGATATTTATTAATCTTTTCAGTCTTATGTTTCTGTAATTTACCACGCAAGTAATCTATAGAATTATCTATTGCATGATATGCTGTATCTGAAGTTTTAGAAATTCTAATAAATTCGCTTTTGATATCACTAATACTTATTGTAGAATTAAATAAATTTGCATCTTTAGATAAAGTTACTTTTACATTCACTGTTGAATCATCTGCAAAAAACTTTGTTATGTAATCCTTAACTGACTTTTCAACATAAGTCTTAATATTATCAGTAACATCAAAACCTCTAGTAGTAATCATTATCTTCATAATCATACCTTAACAAACTATACTAACAAATAATATGCTAAAACACTAAAAATTTACTATACATCATCATATCACTTTGATATAATGTGGTGGTTGTAGTATGGTTTCATGTATTAATATGTTAACAAATTCTATATTTTCTTTAACTCAAGACAACTTAATGTCTTACATGAATGAGGTACACACATTTCCAATCCTATCTCCTGAAGAAGAAGATAGATTAGCAAAAAATTGGTATGAAAACGGTACTGTTGAAGATGCTCATAGGCTAGTCACTAGCCATTTAAGACTAGTAGTAAAAATCGCATCAAGTTTCAAAAATTATGGGTTACCACTTATAGAGTTAATAATGGAAGGAAATATAGGATTGATGCAAGCTGTAAAAAAATTTAATCCTACACTCGGTTTTAGGTTGTCTACTTATGCAATATGGTGGATCAAAGCTTATATTAAAGACTACATACTTAAATCTTGGTCATGCATTAAAATCGGCACAACACAAGCACAAAGGAAATTATTTTTTAGCCTAAGGAAAATTAAACAAAAACTTTTTAAATATAATAACATCACGCAAGAAGATATAAAACTAATCGCAAATGAATGCTCTATCTCTGAACAAGAAGTAGAACAAATGAATAGGTATTTTACTTACAGGGATAGGTCATTAAATGAAGTAGTATTTTCCAGTGACAACCAAAAAGGAGTAGAATTACAAGAAATTATTAAATGTGATACACCAAACCAAGAAGACATATATCTGTTAAATGAAGAAGCAAGTCTAAAAGAAACACTTATAACACAGGCTTTATCAACATTAAATGAAAGGTATCGAGACATATTTATAAGAAGAAGATTGACAGAAAATCCAGATACTTTAGATGTATTAAGCCAAGAATACAAGATATCAAAGGAGAGGGTGAGACAAATAGAAATGCATGCTTTCACTAAAGTGAAAAATTTTATCATGCTTAAAAAGGAAGAACTTGGATTATTATTTATATAAGATAAAGCATTACACAGTAAGTCTTTAAAAATTCAAATAGATTGTTAGACATTTCTGTATTAATGAGTAAAAAGCCTATTATTACGATAATGTAACAAAACATTATTAGGTATTTCATTATTTAAACTGTAAACTCAACTAGTAAAGAAAGAAATTTTTAAAAAGATAAGTTATTTAGTAGTACTCTATTACATTTCACATAAACATTAAATAAAGTATATAATACACACATTAAAAGCAAGTTTTATCAGATTGCATAACACAAGATTATAACATATACATTTTTCACATTATTAAAATAAAGAGCTAACTATGAATACATCAACTAAAACAACCTTTACTTTAATGTAAATTAAGTAACAATAAAAAAAGATAATACAAAGCACTAGATATAAAAAGACAAATACTACACATACCTAGAAGAAAAAATAATTTTTATAGAATATAATTAAGATACTTAAAACTAGTATCCTTGTCTTGCTTTAAATCTTGGATTTTTTTTATTGATTACATAAATACGTCCCTTCCTGCGTACAACTCTGCAATCTTTATCCCTTATCTTTGCAGATTTAAGTGATCCAATAACTTTCATCTTTCTCCTATACCTATATATCAACAATAAAATTGTGCACTACACTTTGGCGGAGAGAGAGGGATTCGAACCCTCGATACGATTTAGTCGTATAACGGTTTAGCAAACCGTCGCCTTCAGCCTCTCGGCCACCTCTCCCGTTAACATTTTACAAAGTTATCTATAAAAATGCAGGGCGTAACGTATTATAAAACTTGCCAAGCAAATTTCAATAAAATTCTAACAATAAATTAACATTCTCAAGTACATCTTATAAATAATTTTAACATTACTAAAATAAAAATTCTGACAATATTGCTGAAGAAAAGTATTATTTATAAATTCTGCACATGTATTATCAGATTTAGATACAGTTATAGTATACTAAATAATGTTCCAGTACCTGTTTTTTCCTACCTTGAAAGCAAAGTTAATAATATTATGTACTAGAGAACGTGTTAATGTTATGTCTATAGTAAAATATTAAAAAAAACACAAAACAAACTGCTTCCTATATACCAAATCAAGAATATATAATACATCAAACATAAGAGTAATATTATTATGACAGGAAACTTTAGCAACAAAGAAAAAGCTTTCATCCAACAAAAAAAATTAGATGAATTCTCTTATACAATTGATGACATAATGACAAAATACCAAATAAAATTCGAAAATAAAATGGAAGATATAACATCTAATTTTTTAATGAATTTTCAACATTCTCTAGAACAAGAGCTAATATCATTAATAAAAAAAATATATTCTAACAACTCTCAAAAACTCAATAAATATCTTATTGAACAGTTATTAAACCCTAGTAGTTTACAAAGTTTAAATCAACAGGAAAAAGATATTATTGCTAAAATATTTAACAAAATTTCTTTCAGTATACTAGAAAATTTAGTTTTTTAATAAAATCTCAACAACAAAAAAAAGCGGTCTATATAACAATGGAGTCACATGCTAGAAAGTTCTATGTTGTGTATTACACGCAAAACTGTACCAACATCTCTACCTATTACATTATCAGAAGTAAAATCTTTCCTACGTATTAACAACAATCAGGATGACACATTAATTAACAACCTAATCACTATGGCATCTGAATATGCACAATGGTATATAGAAAAATCGTTAATGAAACAAACATGGGAAATTTCCTGTAGTGGATATATACCTGGGAAAATACAACTTCTATTTAATCCAATAATAAAAGTCAACCATGTAAAAATAACACACACAAATGGAACAGAAGAACTGATAAATCAAAAATATTATTACGTTGATACAATACAATCATATATTTCATTTAATAAACAAACTCATGGTAACAAAATAGAAATTGTATATGAAGCAGGTTATACAGACAATACATCAATACCAGCACAAATTAAACATGGTATACTGCATCACGTTGCCATATCATATAAAAATAGAGAATCAGAAAACATTAACAACCTAACCTTCATAAAAAACATATACTCCCCTTTTCGTGAACTAAAGTTAGTTTTATGACAGAAATAATAATTCTCAACTCAATTATAAAATTACTAAAATCAAATAATCATCTCATGAGTATTGTAAGTAACATATATGACATTATACCTAATAAAGTATCACTACCATATGTACACATATACATAAGTAACTTAAAGACACTCAATGCATTTAATAATAATATGTCAAAAATACAACTATCATGTAAAATCTACTGCTACCACTTTGGTACACTAAATAAAACACTAACTATAATTACTAATTTACTAGCACATTACAAATCTAATACAAATGATCTTAAGTATAAGATTATCCCAGAATACACGCACAACATACATCAGAATAACGATATTATATATGCATTATTAAATTTTACCATCTTAGCAGAAAAAACACATGTCAATACAATTACAAATTAAGGATTATAATAATTCTTTTTTTTCCTTAAATAATATAAAAAGCTTACGAATTAGTTTACATAATAAAAACGAGTATATTAAAAATATTCACTTATTAGGATGGAAAAGTGCTTTAGAAAATTCAGGCAACAAATACGTAATTTTTAAAATACAAGGTATTGTAGATTACTCACCTGCAAATCAGCTTTTACAACAATTTTCTTTTAATAACAACACTATTGAATTAAAAATAATTATCAATGAAAAAGAAACAATATCCGCAAAATGCACTATTGAACTTTATGAAAGATACTATGAATCAAGTAATTTTGACAATTTCAATACAGTTTTAGTAAGCTCTGAAAAAGTAATTTTTAATAATTATTAATACAATTAATTTATATTTTAATATATTAATATGTATTAAAATAGTTACAGTGTTACAACAACAACAAATATACAAGATAATAGATAGTTGTAATAACTATCATAAACTTTGTAAGATCAATAAAGAAATTATTGCTTTACTAAAGATAGCACAAGATGAATCTTTACTAAATGCTTTTTCTGAAGTTAAACATGAAGCACCAAAAGAAGAAGAAAAAATAGAGAAACAAGAGCTTGAAATTGAACAAGAAAATAATGCATTAATATTAGAAAATGATGACAACAATAAAGACACAGAAGAGATTAAAAATCAGATAAAATTAAAACTTAACATTCTTATGTCAGTAATTGCACACAAGATGGATCCTGTACAACGAGCAGGAGAAACTGTTCAATCAAACAAAAAAGATTCAAAAAGATTTGGTAGATCAGCAGCAAAAGATCTATCAATGGTAACAACAGCATTATTTAAAATGATTTTAAATCAAATAAAACTTATATTAGAAGTAGCAATTACAAATGAGAAATCTGAAAATCAACAACTTGATTTCCAAAAAGAGATTCATATAAACCCAGAACAACAATCACATTTACCTAATTTAATATCCCAAGAAGATAATCAACAAAGCAGAAGTAGATAAAACGAATCAACATTATATAATTACTAATATAATTAAAATACTTAAAGATAATATAAAAATAAAAATGTGACATCTGAATTAATAAAAGATTTATATGAATATATTAATATTTATGATGCATCTAATGTATCAATATAAAACATGCTTCTTCCACATAAATTAAAAGTTAAAGCAATATACCATCATATTGATAGATCAGAGAATATCAAAGAATTATTATATGCATATAAAAAATTAATTAAAATAAAAAAATATTTATATAAAACAAAAAAAATATCTAAAAAGATTAACACAATAAGCATTAAAAAAAAATTATGTAAAGAACATAAAAAAAATAATTTATCAACCCATATAAAAAAGGAAATAAAAAAAGAAATAAGAACTTTATTAATGTCAACCATAGCTCATGAAATGGATCCAGTACAACGACCTGGACAAACTGTGGATTCAAACATGAGAGGAGCAAGAAAATTTGGTAGAAGTCATAAAGTAAAAAAAAAAATAGAAATAAACGTAAATCAAAAAGTACATTTTTAAAATTACTTAATTTTCTATTTAATCTTATAGTACCAATGCCTTCATGTGTATTAAGTGCTGACCTAATTATCAAAAACTGCATAATAAAAAATTCACAATACATAATACACAAAAAAAATTACAGAAATTCAAAAGACAACAACAATAAACCAAGCAGAAAAATTACTGATAAAGCATTTCAACACATATCAATACGATAACATACTGATAAGTATGATTTATAGCATATTAATTAAACATCAAACAATACAACTAAAATAATAAACTACAAGCAGTATTACTCAGTACACAACATCTATAATAACGAAAATATATATCAAAATAACTATATTATTGACAAAAAATGTCTTATAATTTCTTAGACTTTCTAAAATTATGCTTTAAAACAGTATCACCAAATAACAAAATAATAAATAACTGGCATATCAAAATCATAGCAGACAGATTAGAAGCCACACTCAATGGAAAAATTAATCGATTAATAATTAATATGCCTCCAAGATTTATTAAATCTATATGCGTTAGTATAGCATGGCCATCCTGGATACTTGGCTTAAATCCTCAAACTAGAATTATAGTTGCAAGTTACTCTCAAGTACTGAGTGAAAAATTATCTTTAGATAACAGATATATACTACAATCTGAATGGTACAAAAAATTATTTCCACATGTAATATTATCAAAAGATCAAAACACTAAACAAAAATTTCAAACAATACAACGAGGTTATAGATTTGCAACATCAGTAGGAGGAAGTATTACAGGAGAAGGTGGAGATATTCTAATTATAGACGATCCAATGAACCCTATGCAAGCATTAAGCAAAACTTATAGACAACGTGTATGTCATTGGTTTGAACAATCATTTATGACTAGATTAAATGACAGAAAAAATAGCATTGTTATAATAGTAATGCACAGATTACACCATGATGATCTCACTGGATATTTACTATCAAAAAAACTCTATAATAAATGGCATTTACTATCGTTACCACTGATAGCAGAACAGAATAATACTTTCTATTCTATTACTTCACCATGGAAATTTAAACGTGGTAAAAAAACAAGAAACATTTTACATACAAGAAAAGAAGGAGACCTTTTATATAAAAAATACGGGAAAAAATACATTGAAGAATTAAAATCAGAACTTGGATCATATGCATTTGCAGCTCAATATCAACAAAATCCTATTCATTTATCAAATGGAATAATAAAATATGTATGGCTTCAAAGATATAATTCATATAACCATCATGAAGATACTAATATAACTCAAAGCTGGGATACAGCATCTTCTTCAAGTAAGACAAGCAATTATAGTGTATGCACAACATGGTCTTATAAAAACAATTGTTTTTTCTTATTAGAAGTATACAAAGCAAAACTAGAGTATAAATCATTAAAACAAGAAATTATCAATTTAGCAAATCATTGGAAACCAAACGCAATACTTATAGAAAAAAAAGCAAGCGGATTACAAATAGTTCAAGAATTAACCGACAATTGCACAATACCAATAATAGGTATTGTTCCAACAACCGACAAAGTAACTAGATTTTACAATATTATACCAATATTTGAATCAAGAAAAGTATTCTTACCAAATGATGCATCATGGCTTAGTAATTTCGAACAAGAATTACTATCATTTCCAAACACACAAAATGACGATCAGATTGATAGTATCACACAATACTTACACTGGGTTCAGAATAATATTACAAATACTTTCAACATAAGAGAAATATAGCAATGTATATCATTAATCTTGAGCACTATATTCCAAAATAACACAATTAATAAAAAATTAATTCATGAACTATATCAATTCTACAAGATATAAAAACTCCGAATGAAATAGAAGTAACGACACTTTTATTAAAAATAACCTCACAATTTTAAACATGACCTTACCGCAATACAAACATTGAACATAATAAGTTACTACCATTTTTTCTATATAACAAATTTAGCAATTTTGAACACTATTCAACAAAACAACTAAATCAACATCAAATTAATTCATAAACAATATTTGTACTACAATATGTAAATACTCTAAATACAATAGAGGCCATTATCACTGATGACAAATTAGTAATCTTCAATAATATTATAAATCATACAATACTACTATCATATTGATAGCAACAACATCTATTAATCACAATTTCACAAATACTTGAAAACGTCAAAAAAGTAACAATCATTGCTACACACTGCATAACAATAAGACGAATCATACATAGAGTATGTGCTAATATAAGATAACAATAATATTAGAATTTAAAATATTACTTTATATATTAGTCTTAAGTATCTTATATATTGATGTTATTAACTGAGTAAGTTCATTAGAATTAATTATAAAAGGTGGCATAACATATATTACATTATTAAGAGGACGTATCCATATATTTAATTCAACTCCTTTACTTATAATATCATTTTTATTAATTAATCCATCTTTTAATTCTATTACTCCAGTTGCACCTTTTACTCTAATATCACTCACATAATCTAACTGTTTAAACACTTCTAATTCTAACTTCAACTGATTTTCAATTAAGCTAATACTTTTTATCAAATCTTGACTTTCAAAAATATCAAGAGATGCATTTGCTGCAGCACAAGCCAATGCATTTGCCATAAAAGTTGGGCCATGCATAAAAGCATCCTCTATATTATCTGACAAAAATGCATCATATATCTCCTGTGTAGTTAAAGTTGCAGCTAATGTACAAAATCCACCTGTTAATGCCTTTCCAATAACCATAATATCTGGAACAATATTAGCTTGATCACATCCAAACATAGTACCAGTTCTACCAAAACCTGTAGCTACTTCATCCGCTATAAACAATATATTGTTAGCTTTTGCAATATCATAAATTTTTTTTAATATATTTGCAGAATGAATTAACATACCACCTGCTGCTTGCAACAGAGGTTCTAAAATCACAGCAGCAACTTGATCTCTTACAGAACATATTGTGTTTGCAAAATTCTTTACCTCATCTTCAGTACTTGGTAAAGGCAAAATAAATTGTGAAGGGTGGTATTTTTTGAACTTAGTAGTACCATGAATTTTAGTAGGATCAGATACTGACATACATCCCATTGTATCACCATGATACCCATTAATAAAAGATACAAAACTACACTTATTCTGATTGCCTAAATTTTGATGATATTGCACTGCCATCTTCATAGCAACTTCAACAGCAGTTGACCCAGAATCAGAAAAGAAAACTTTTTTTTGCTTAGGAGAAATTGCCACAAGTCTAGATGCTAAAACATAGCTCTGTTCATGTGCTAATCCAGAAAACATTACATGAGACAATTTAGCAACTTGATCTTGAACTTTTTGAACAATATGTGGATGAGAATATCCGTGACATACACTCCACCAACTAGATATACCATCAAGTAACCTTTTACCATCTTCCAATATTATATAACATCCAGCAGCAGATTTAACCTTTAATGGCAAAGGTGAATTTTTCATCTGTGCATAAGGCATCCAAATATTTTGATACCCTTTATTAAACCATTCACAATTATCAATATACATACTCACTTAATAGCACTTATTAATCATATACAAAAAAAATACGACAATACATACTTTTAGCAAGTAAAAACATATATGTCTAACAGAAATAATAAAATCATTCAATATGAAACTTCATTACTCATAACTAATAAAAAGTAACAACATAATTCCATATTCACATCACTTACACATTAAGCAATAATACTTTCACTTAAAAAATTAATACTAATTCTTAACTAATTCTCATTATTTTTAGATACACACAAACGCTTACTTCAACACAAAAAGTTACTGAAAAATCACATACAAGACAATAACTTGAGGTACATATTACATAAGACTAATATCTATTTTACATAGCACTCTAAATCAACTAACTCTTCCTATTTAAATGTAGTTTTGAACACTATTTATAAATACAAGCTACTAAAAAGTAACATAAATACTAGTGAATATATATCACATAAAAACTCATAGAAAATATTTAACAATTTTTACTGATCACTCAAACACATCAAAGAAGTATTACCACCTAAAGCTGTAGTGTTAATGGTAACTACTTTTTCTGTAAGGAATCTATGTAAATAATATGGACCACCTGCTTTAGGACCAGTACCAGATAATCCTTGCCCACCAAATGGTTGTACACCTACTACAGCACCAACCTGATTTCTATTAACGTAAACATTACCAACATTTATATTATCAATAATATTATCAACATTGCTTTGTACTCTACTCTGTACAGCAAATGTTAAACCATATCCTGTATCGTTAATTTCACTCAAAACTTTATGTAAATCTCCTTTTTTATAACGTATTATATGTAATATTGGACCAAACACTTCCCTTTTCAACTGAGATATACTTTGTATTTCATATACACATGGAGCAAAGAAATAACCTTTTTGACACTCCTCTCCTAATTTCACTTGACATAACAATTTACCTTCCTGTGACATTCTATCTGCGTGAGCTATCAACATCTCTTGTGATGCTTTATCTATTACAGGTCCTATATCTGTTTTTAATAACATAGGATCTCCTATAACCAAATCTTCCATAGCACCACAAATCATTTCAATTTGTTTATCTGCTACTTCTTCTTGCACAAATAATACTCTTAATGCTGAACATCTTTGCCCAGCACTTTTAAATGCTGATGTGATAACATCATCTGTAACTTGTTCTATTAATGCAGAAGTATCTGTTATCATAGTATTTAAACCACCTGTTTCAGCTATAAATGGAATAATACCACCTTCTTTTTCTGCAATAAATTGATTAATTACTCTAGCAGTCTCTGTCGAACCAGTAAATGCCACACCACCTATTTTGTCATTCTTTAATAATACTTCTCCTAACTCTTTACCATCACCTAATAATAAATGTAGCGCTTCCTTCGGTACACCAGCATCATACAACAACTTCACTGCTTCATATGCAATTATAGAAGTTTGTTCAGCAGGTTTTGCAATTACTGTATTCCCTGTAACCAACGCAGCAGCAATAGGACCAATAAATATTGCTAGCGGGAAATTCCAAGGAGATATACATACAAATACTCCTCTACTTCTAAAATAAAGATAATTATCTTCCCCTACAGGACCAGGTAATTTTTTAGATTGTTCTAACTCTTGTCTTCCAAGAACTGCGTAATAACGCAAAAAGTCAACAGTTTCCCTTATTTCAGCAATAGCATCAGAAATAACCTTACCACCTTCTCTAATGAGCAACATAATCAACTTTGCTTTATTTGCTTCTATTAAATCAGCAGCCTTCTCTAATATAGAAGCACGAGTAGATACTGGAACATTAGACCAGTCTTTAAATGCACCATATGCTATGTCTAAAGCTGATAATGCCTGCGTAGAATTTGCAAATAATGCTTCTCCAACAAGATCTTCAGAGTTATTTGGAGATAATACTTTTATAAAATTACCATCAAATTCCTCTCCATTTATAATTGAAGATGCTTTAAATTTACAATTTTGATAATTTTTCATCTCATCATTAAAATTAGCTAAAGTAACAGAATCAGTAATATCAATACCAGAAGAATTTATCCTTTCAGGACCAAATATATCTTTTGGTAACGGTATATTAGGATGAGGTAAATATTCCAATTCTTTTGCCTTTTCTAATGGATCTTCTATTAATTGCTCCAGTGATACATTACTATCATTTAACTGATTAATAAATGAGCTATTTGCGCCATTTTCTAATAATCTTCTAATCAGGTAAGGTAATAAATCTTGATAACTTCCAACAGGAGCATAAACTCTACATTTAATATTTGCTGCTAACTCCTGTGTTACATATGCATATAAACTAGTTCCCATACCATGTAACCTTTGGAATTCAAATCCTGGATGATCCTTGTTTGCCATTTCTAATATTGCAGCTAATGAGTAAGCATTATGTGTAGCAAAACATGGGTAAAAAGTATTTGGCTTACTTAAAATCTTATTAGCACATGCCAAATATGAAACATCAGTATACACTTTTCTTGTAAATACAGGATAACTACTTAATCCTAATTCTTGAGAATTCTTTATTTCATAATCCCAGTACGCACCTTTCACAAGCCTTACCATCATTTTGTGACAAGACCTTACTGAGATATCTTCTACAAAATCTAATACTGAAAATGCTCTTTTCTGATATGTCTGTATAGCTAATCCTAAACCTTCCCACCCATTTAAACTACTTTCAAAACGCAATTTTTCAAGTATCATTAAAGATATCTCTAGCCTACTCGCTTCTTCCGCATCAACACATACACGAATGTTATATTCCTTTGCTAATCTACATATTTGAAGTAATTTATCTACTATTTTATCTAATACATCATCTATCTGTGAAAACTCATACCTATTATGTAATGCGGATATCTTTACAGATACTTCATCATAATCTACTAACCTGCCTGTATCATGACCAACTTTGGATTTTCCTATACTATCAACTGCTTGCATATATTCATTAAAGTAGCTTTCTGCATCTTTTTTCGTTTTTGCAGCTTCTCCTAATATATCAAATGAATACAACTCACCTTCTCTTCTACTATTAAGTGCTTCAGTTATATTCCTTCCTTTTATAAAATATTTACCTAATGTACACATTGCTTGTTGTATTGCCTTTCTAATTATAGGCTCACCCATTGTTTTCAATAAATTATTTATTGTACCAAACCACTTTGCATTATCATTGCTCTCTTTTAATACTACACCACCTATAAACAAACCCCATGTTGCTGCATTAACAAACATAGACGAGGAACTACCTATGTGATTACTCCACATGCTATTTCCTATCTTATCCTTTATTAAATCATTTATAGTACAATCATCAGGAATTCTTAATAAAGACTCTGCCAAGCACATAAGAGCTATACCTTCTTCATTTGATAAGCCATACTCCTGCATAAACGCATCTATTATGCCTAAATTTTTATCTACCCTTATTTTCTCTATTATTTGTTTTGCAACACTATAAATCCTGATTTTAGAATCTTGTGATATCTCGGTTTTTTCTGTCAAATATCTTGCATAACTATTTTCTTCTGTACGATACAACATTTGCATCCGTTTACGTATTTCATTCGGCGCTTGTAATGCACTTATCATTTCCTATATCTCCCATTAATACCTACACTTGCAACAGCAATATATTTAGTTAACAATCAGAACACTCTAACAAAACAATCAACAAACTGATAGTTAAACATACATAAAAAATCAAACATTTTGTTTATCATAAATATTAACAATATTCTATAAAATTTTATATTTTTAAATGCTACATGAATACCTTAAATGACACTGCCTTGAAAGAATATAAAATCAGTAACACACATAACAAAAAATATATATCATACTTTAAACCCATTACCATAAAAAACAAACATTACTTAATCTCCTTAT
This sequence comes from Ehrlichia minasensis, assembly GCF_004181775.1. NCBI lineage: Bacteria > Pseudomonadati > Pseudomonadota > Alphaproteobacteria > Rickettsiales > Anaplasmataceae > Ehrlichia > Ehrlichia minasensis. Next base: position 25,793 of record NZ_QOHL01000008.1, on the reverse strand, counting down.
AATAACAAAACTATAATAAATAAACATATTTTAATTTTAACAATAACTTACGTTATTACATTCTATTTTTTAGAAGTATTTCTAACTTTTAGAAGCATATTTGACTGAATATAATCATTCTGATTTAGTATTTTCGTTAGTATAAACTACATATCTTAATTCATTAATATTCATCTATATAAATTGCGATCAATACTTAAGCTCATCAATAAAAAAATTATAGATATACACATATTTACAGCATAATAATGTTTATTTATCAGATTCAATTAACATACTATCACTGTCACTAAGTATACAATTTTTTCCTTTCATTTTTAAGTAAAGTAACATATCATACTGAAAGCAGTATAAAGAATTAGGTATTCAGTATGTTTAAGCTATTACATAAGAGGTTTTTAATTACTGGTGCATCCGGTGGTCTTGGTCAAGCTATAACAAAAGTTTTATCAAATGCAGGTGCCACACTTTGTATCTCAGGAACCAGAGAGTCTGTATTAGAGAAAATTGCTGAACAATATCCAAATACATATGTTCTACCTTGTGATTTAGCCAATAACGAACAAGTTAATAATTTAGTTGATAACGCTTGTAAAGCTATGTCTGGGATTGATGGAATAGTATGCAATGCTGGTATTACTTTAGATAAATTAACATTACGTACTACCGATGAAGATTGGAATAAAGTTATCAACACAAATTTAACAACGACTTTTAAGTTAAACCGTAATGCATGTCGTGCAATGCTAAAAAACAGTCAAGGAAGAATCATTAACATATCCTCAGTTGTAGCATTCACTGGTAATCCAGGGCAAACAAATTATTCAGCATCTAAAGCTGGTATGATAGCTATGAGTAAATCAATAGCAAGAGAATTTGCAAGCAGAAATATAACTGTAAATTGTATAGCACCAGGTTTTATTAAAACACCAATGACAGATGTGTTATCAGAAGAACAACGCAATAATATTCTAACACATATTCCTATGAACAGAATGGGTACACCAGAAGAAGTAGCTGCAGTAGTTTTATTCTTAGCTAGCGATGAAAGCAGATACATTACAGGTCAGACTTTACATGTAAATGGCGGAATGCTAATGTATTAATATAGTAAAAAAATGTTTTTTTTTAAAAAATCAACCCACAAAACTAAATACTACATAGCATTTTGTGCTAATATAATATATTTTGGAGTATTTTTATTTGCAATCTTTATACAATTAATAAGGTTTCCTTCAAAGCTTAGTACTAAAGATCTATTATTGATAAATGTATTAATGGTGTTATCAGCACGTATTGTTCTGTTTTTATTATCATCTTACGAGCTAACATGCACATATTACAATGATAAACAAAGTTCATTATCGCAATATAAAAAAGCAGCACATATAGCCGAAGTCATTAGCACTATACTTGCAATAACAATACAGGTCATTGCAGTAGCTCATGTAGCAAAAGGTGATTTAGAAATAGTATCAGACAAAAAATCAACAATTCACATTAAAGGAGCTGTAGATTTTGTTTCTATCCTAATAAAGTTACTAATAGCATCACCATTGCTGATATACTTTTACTATAATAGGATGAAAGAAAATCAACATCCAACACAACAAAAAAAAATAAAATATCTATTTTACCTATCTATAACATCACTAGTCATAAGCTATATAGCCTTCATTGGAAAAATTATTAATGTACTAGAACAGACACAATCTTTTTCATTATTTAATACAGAAAACTACAGCAATAATGGGCCTACTAACTTTCCTCTTGGACCAATAATTAGAATATCATGTATCGCAGCCAGTATCATTATATTATCAATAATCTTTGGAATAGAATCATCCATTAGCTCAGTACTTTCAGATACTACAACACACTCTCAATATCAAAGCTTAGAACAATCTGGTGGCTAAGGAGGGACTCGAACCCACGACCAAGAGATTATGATTCTCCCGCTCTACCAACTGAGCTACCCAGCCCCTTAAAGTTAAACTGTATAACATAAGATTTGAATAACTGCAATACAATTATTTAGCATTTATCACCAAAAACTTCTAATATAAATACTTATTGCATTACGATTAATATACAATTTAGGAGTTATTTTATGATATTAAAAAACATTTCCGCAACAAAAAATATATTGTATACTACCACGCTGGTATAAAATCTTATATATAAGAAAGTTTTTATGACAAATATTATTAAAAGAAAGTCTTCTAGTTATACAAAATTTCACCTAATATCAATAGTAATTATTTTATCACTATGGAATATATTCTTCATAATCAAATTAATCTCAAGCATTTCACAGCATACTAAAAATCTCATATTGCCATACACTGCAATATTATCAATATCTTCAATATTACTTTATGGTATTAACATAGCATACAACTTAAGCATAGTAATAAAACACTTGCAAGAAAAAGAAAAATTACCAAAAAAAAGTTTAGCACCTTTTATAGGTATAATTGGAGAAGGAGTAAGTTTATTAGGGATTAATATTATATCAACTATCGGAATATTAATTTTCCCATTTAATAATTATATGCGTATAGCTTCTTCTATATTTAGCATGTTATCCTCAGTGTTTATTATAGAATATGCTTCCATTTTTTTAAACACAAACATTAAACAGTACAAAAAATTAAAAAATGCAAATAAACCTACAAAACATACAGTCTGGTCAATGGCAAATTGGGTTGGAGCATTAATGATATCAATAGCAAATATAAGCTTTATATCTACAAGTTACCTTGTCAAACATGACAGCAGTGATATTTTTAAAATCGTACTATTCTCAGTATATATCTCAATTATAATCTCTTTACTCTTTTTGAAAAATGCACAAGAAAAAGATACTTTAACATCATCAATAACAGAAATAAAACCTACACAACTTAATGAAAAAGTAGAACAACAATACCTATTACAAACTTGAAATGTACAAATTACATATGTAAATACACTTTATAAATTTCACACAATAAATTTATTATTACACACAAATCACTAATGAGAAGTATACCAATCAATATACTCAATTATACTTACAATTTAATGCTATACATAGCTTAAGTAGAATAGAAGATATACTCAATAAAGAATAACACAAGATAATAGCTATCTCCACAACCTGCGTAATAATAGTAAATTACTTATAATAAAACAACACTTGTATACGCATATTTTATAACCTTATCAACTAAGTTCATAAATGACAACTAAATATACAAAAAAGTATCTGCAAATCAAATACTTAAATTTAATTATTAGCACTCAAGTGTACATATAACTGGAGCATGATCAGAAGGTGTATCTAGCCCTCTGAGTTCATCATGAATAACACAAGATAATAGCTTATCTACAGCTTGTGGTGATAATAGTAAATTATCTATCCTTAAACCTTTATTTTCTTGCCACGCACCAGCTTTATAATTCCACCAAGTAAATTTCTGATCATGCTCATTCAATATACGAAAAGCATCTGTAAACCCAAGATTTAAAATAGAACGAAACTTTTCCCTCTCATATTGATGAAAACATAATCTACCATCCATAATTTCAGTAGAATACACATCTATAGGGTAAGGTGCTACATTATAATCACCACCTAATATTAAAACCTCCTCCCTATTTAGTAAAAAAAGTGCACGATCTATCAATTGATCAAAAAATCCAAGCTTATACTGAAAAGCATCAGAATCAACACTTTGACCATTAGGAACATATATACTCGCAACACGCACTTTAACTTCATTATATAAAACCACACATTCTAAATAACGAGATTCCTGATAATTATAAATAAAATTTTCTGAGCTTAACTCATAACATAAACTAGATTTATCATTAGATGAAAAGATACTTGTAATCAATTGCCCAACTATAGGGTACTTTGTTATTACAGCCACACCATTTCTAGCTTTCTGACCATTCACATAACACTTATACCCTAAAGATTCTAAATCAAAAAAAGGAAACTGATCATGTGTACATTTTATTTCTTGCAATAATGCTACATCAACATCATATTTGACTAACCAACGACATAAATGATCCAACCTTTTTCTAATAGAATTAACATTCCATGTAGCTACCTTTAAAATCATTGTAATAAAAAAACCACTACTATCAAGTCAAATATTTGCCATTAATGTCAACAAATCTATGAGTTAAGTCACAAGTCCATACAGTTGTATCAAAACTACCTGTATTGATATCAACTTCAATATAAATATTTTGATTATTTTTTACATATTCATTGACAGAATTTCTATCATAAGTAGCACTAATTTCACCATCTACCAGTATAATACTATCACCTATTTTTAATGAAACTTCATTTTTATTAAATGGTTCACCAGCTTTACCTATAGCCATCATGATCCTACCCCAGTTAGCATCTCCACCTGCCATAGCAGTTTTTACAAGCAAAGAATTTGCAACTGAAAACCCTATTTTTCTAGCAGAACTTAATGACGCAGCATTTCTAATATTAATTGTAATAAATTTTGTTAACCCTTCTCCATCTTTTACAATAAAATGCGCAAGATCTAATAGAATATCCTTTAAAGCAGCCTTAAAATCATTAAGATCTTGATCATCAACAGAACAAATCTGCTTATGCTGAGCAAGATTAGTAGCAAATAGCAGCACTGAATCACTAGTAGATGTATCACCATCAACAGTAATACTATTAAAAGATATATCAACGTATTCTTTTAGTAATTTTTGCAGTACATCTGACTTGATATTAGCATCAGTAAAAATATATGCTAACATTGTTGCCATATTTGGTGCAACCATGCCTGAACCTTTACATATACCATTAATAGTAACTTTCTTACCACAAATTGAAACCTCTTTTGTCGCCATCTTAATAAAAGTATCAGTTGTAGTAATACTATCAGCAGCAGCATCCCAAGAATTTTCAGCACTACTCCAATCAGGATTCAGTATAATAGAAGTAATCTTATCAACAGGCAAAGGAACACCTATAACACCTGTAGAACAGAAATATACTTCCTCAGTAGCACAGCCAAACCTTTCCGCACATAACCTTGTAACCTCTTCAACGGCTTTATACCCACCAGTACCCACTGCAACATTAGAATTACCAGAATTAACAACTAAAACCTTCGCTTTACCATGAGGAAGTATTTTCCTACAATGTTCAACATTGCTACTAGACGTATAAGAAGTTGTAAAAACTCCTGCAACACTAGTGTTATCTGGCATTTTAACTATTAAAAGATCAAGTTTATCTGAAAATCCAACTATTTTTTTAATACCAGCAGCAAAAGAGTATAACTCTACACCATCAATATCAGGCATAACTGGAAAATCAGTAGGAGCAAGAGGAGAAAGTAAGAATCTAGGATGATCTGAAAATTTCTGACCCATTTTATATTACCAAACTAATTAAATAATACTCTTCAAGTTATATAAAGTATGGTTATATAATGCAAGATAAGTTATTAAAAAAAAACCAAATTTTAAGATAACCATACTAATTCAATACTAAAAATAAAAAAGCATTACCATAAATTTACTTCATACACACAATCTACTGTGATTATCTAATTCTACAAACCACATGAAAATCAAGTACCAATATCACTAATGAATATAGCTCAATTTATAACATCATCTTAAAGCTAGCAAATACAGCATGAGAACTCAATTGAAAGTCCTGAAAATGATATATAACAGAATTTCCATCTTCATCATAAATCTTATCTGTATCATATTTCCAATAATTTTTCAAACAGTTATATCCTACACATAAAGTCACTTTTTTATTATAAGCATAACATAATCCAACTTCATTTTGCATGCTCATACCATAATGAGTTGCAGCATTACTCCTAAATCCTTGATAATTGAATAAACCACCAATACCAACTCCATAACTTAAGTATGCTGTTAATTTATCATTAATAATGTAATCATATCCAAAATTAATAAGCGCAGTAACACTATTTATCCCAAATATACTTTCCATGTTCGATACATATACTTTCTTCCCAATAATTCTTTGTAATATATCAATCAAATCCATTTTTTCAAAATCTACTAATTCTTGTATTGCAGGTTTGATATGTGCATATCTTACTCCAAATTCATAGAAAAAATTATTTTTCAATTTATATCCAATAGCAGTATTAATATCTATGTTAAGTCGTTCATAATTTATATATTTTGATTTCAAGCTATCAGAATAATTTACACCAAAATTATACTCTCCCTTTATATAAAAAGGAACAGCTTCAGCATCAAAAGCAACTATAGCAACTATAGCAACTACAAAATACACAATGAAATATTTAAGACTTTTCATAAAAGAGTAAATATATTAACCATATATTCGATATATATTATTCATTTATAATAAAGTCAATATAGAAATTATTAGATAAATAACAACAAACCTATAGCAACCTTACTACTGTGCAAATACTTGCATCACTCATTACTTTTACTATATGCAATTTACACAATATATATAGATAATCAATAAGATAAAGAGCTTACTTCAATAATATAATTAATAAGAGTAATTGTGATAATAAACTAACAATACACTACAACAATAAATTTTATAAAAAAAAACAGAAATAAGGGAAATTTCAATATGTTATCTATAATACTCAAACATGAATATTAATATTAGAAAATAAACTCTAATCCAAATATCAGACCATAAGATCCTAAAATCTTACAATTCTTAAAAACAACATTATCTTTTTTAGACTTTGTATAACCAAAAAAATACTTATACCCACCATATATTGCAACATTATATAATATATATTTTAGCCCAATTACATTTTGTAACATAAAATTGCTTTTAATATTTGAAGATTCACTCTTTTTTGATAACTTATCAACAATAAGACCATAGGCATCAATACCTGATCCAAAATAAAATGCAAGGTCCCTTATACTAAAAAAGTTACCCATGTCATAGTACAAATTAAAGAAAACCTTATACTTATTATCATTCCAATATACAATTTCCTTTTTTAATGATTCCTCCACATTTTCAGTAACCATTTCTCTTTTAGCTATGTATACAAATTCCAGATCAGTTCTAAAATTATTTAATGATGCACTAGGACATATATAACCTAACTTTAACCCTATGTTATAACCAATTATATCATCTACATGTAAATCAAAATCTAAATACTTATCTGCAACCTTAAGTTCAAGTGCTTTTTTATCATATCCATAAGATCCACCAATATAAAAATTACGGACATGACTACTAACTGCATCCTTTGCAAACACCACATTTGAATTAATAAACAACAAAAGTATAATCTCCAAATATAAAAAGATTCTCATGAATGCACTATATTTTTATCAATAATTTGTATAATACAAACCATTATGTATATTGTCATTTAATAAAGTATTTTCATACCCATCCTAGAAATTAAGTTGCCATTCCAACAAAAATATAATAAAATTACAAGTTTTTTAATATACCCATTATATCTATGAAAAAAATAGTATTAGCTTACTCAGGAGGGTTAGATACCTCAGTAATATTAAAATGGCTCCAAGAAAACTACAATTGTGAAGTAGTAGTATTTACTGCAGATTTAGGTCAAGATGACGATATGTCAATTATTAGACAAAAGGCAGCTGCATTAAACGTAAAAGAAATTTTCATAGAAGATTTAAAAGAAGAATTTGTAAAAGATTTTGTCTTTCCTATGTTTAGAGCAAATACAGTATATGAAGGGTACTATTTGCTTGGAACATCCATAGCAAGACCATTAATAGCTAAACGACAAATTGAAATAGCAAAACTTACAGGAGCAGATACAGTAGCACACGGAGCAACTGGAAAAGGAAATGACCAAATCAGATTCGAGTTTGGCTACTATTGTTGTAATCCAAACATAAAAGTAATAGCACCTTGGCGTCAGTGGGAATTAACTTCAAGAAATAGTTTAATAGAATACGCAAAAAAACATGGAATTAATGTACCTTTAGATAAATCTAGTGAGCCACCATATTCCATAGATGCAAATTTATTACACACTTCATATGAAGGAAAATCTTTAGAAGATCCATATGTTGAACCTGATTATACAATACTTTCAAAATCAGTAACTCCAGAATTGGCTAGTGATACTCCAGAATACATAGAAATTTCCTTTGAAAAAGGAGACCCATGTGCGATAAACAATATATCTCTTTCACCTGCAAATCTATTAAAGCAATTGAATACAATAGGTGGCAAACATGGCATAGGGATCATTGATATAGTAGAGAATAGATATGTAGGTATAAAATCACGAGGAATATATGAAACTCCTGGAGGTACAATACTTTTACATGCACATCGTGCTATAGAAAGTATAACATTAGATAGAGAAGCAGCGCATCTCAAAGATGAGATAATGCCAAAATACGCTAAATTAATATACAACGGCTACTGGTGGACTACTGAGAGAAAAATGTTACAAGCATTAATTGACAAGTCACAAGAAAAAGTTAATGGAGTTGTACGTTTAAAATTATATAAAGGGTCTGTTATAGTTGTAGGACGAAAGTCTGAAAACAGTTTATATTCACATAACCTTGCAAGTTTTGATTTATCAGAAGATTATCACCATACAGATGCAGAAGGGTTCATTAAGATAAATTCTCTAAGGCTAAGGAATTGTTAACTTTACACTTCCTTAAATAACAATCTTTATAATATTATATGAGGGTTTTATTACAGTTTGATGAGTAAATTATCAGAGTGAATGTTATCTTTACTTAATGCTGTGTTGCAGTACTTCACATCTCATTATACACATTCTGCTACTTATACAGCATAAACGCAACGAATACTATTATAACAATAGCAAGAGTAGACAACACTACACTGATTATACTAATATTAATCAAATAGATAAATTATCATGAGAAAAATAGCACCAGCTTATAGTGTAAGACTTAGTAAAACCTAATTAATGATATAATCTAATAAAGAAGAGTTCTACAGAATACTACTTAAACTAGATTAGACATAACAAAGCTTATTAGGTTAATACCAAAAAAACTTTCATTTACCTTACACTTCTTACCACCATAACAAGATATTTACAATATCAATAGCACACTACTATTTTTCTCAATTTAAATCTACTATTACTAACACATTTATATAAGCCAATCAGTATTACACAATATTAAATTAATAATTCTAAGGTAACAATATCAATATTAATCAGTACTATAACTATCAAATAAATAATTTTACATTGCTTAACACTATCATTAATATAAACAACATTTATTTACTTCAAACATACGCTGAAAAAACACTACTGTTAAACACTATTCATTATACGTAACAATTTTTATTACATATTTAATAAGGTACTACCATTCAAGACATAATAGATCTTAAATTTTTACTACTATAAATAATACCCTCACATTAAGCAATATTATATCTATCAATAAATGACTTATACAGATTATTGACATTATTACAAGATTCACATCACATATTGAATTGACACCATATATAACATTAACACAATCTAATACAAAATATCTCCATTTTATGGTTTTACAATAATAATATATTAATATAAACTAACCTAATCTATCAATTGCATAAAATATTGCATAACTAATTGTCATTACAGATTAACGACTTACCTCATGCTGCCGACCAATTTTTAATTCCTCAAGATCACCTGTCAATTGTGAATCTAATAGAAGTTCCTTGCTTACTGCTTCATGTAAATATCCTATTCTACATTTAATCTCTGCATTTTTATCCATTGTAGCATTCATATTAAAAAAATTTGATAAGAAAATAGAAGACAATACACATACATATCCTAAAAATACAGTAGCTTTTAAAAGCATAGCCAGATCATGGTTGTTAGTAAAATCTAAAACTTCATGTAATACTGTCTCATATACAAGATTATAAAACCCTAATAATAGAAATAACACACTATTGGTTAATACCCACTTAGCATGAAACTTAAAATTAAAGTTTGGCGAATCTTTTGACTCAGAGTTAGTCTTAATACTTGTACATAAAAGTATAAATCCATAAACTATAGAAAATGTTGATGCAAAAATATTTAAAATACGAAGAGGAAGAGCTACAGCACTAAAAGGTAGCAATTGAGCACCTAATATTAGAATAACAAAAGACATACCAAAAAATGCAGCAGATTCACCAATAAAACCAATTGCTACAATTAACCTTTTGCGAGCTTCTATTTCTACTTTATCATTTCTGCTATTTTTTCTCTCACGTTTTATATTAACTACATTTAATATGTTACACGTAATATTAATTAGCTGTGCAATAAATGATATACACGCAACCATTAAAAAAAGATAGTTTGCTACAAATTTCATATCACCAGGTGCATACAAGCATATAAAAAATGCACCACTCAATAACACCAAATAGAATACTGACATTGCAATGTATGCCATTTGCCACTTATGAATTAATCTTGCATCAAACAGCTCAATTTTATTCTCCATAAATACTCCATTAGTAACACTTATATTACTATTATAAAAGATAACATAAATAAATATAACAATAAAATATTCACATTGTAATTTTAATATGATCTTGACCTCAAAATCATGAAGTACTACAGACTTAAAAATAATAAACAATAATCAAAACAGAGAAATTTGAACTAGATAATAAACTTATACAGCTTTAATACGATAAACTATATAAAATCTACTGTTTGATAACAATAAACTACACACATTATTGAAAAATTATAAACAAGAAAATTGGATATACTAAAATGATGAGAAATGCAGGGATAAGCCAATATTCTTGAAAAGCATTGCTGTGTGGATGTAAGAATGAAGTTTATAGGTCAATTTTTCTTAATGTAATTCAATCTGTTAATGATAAAAAAGTTCTTGCAATGGTATGTAATTTAGTATATTGAGTAATTACCAGTTAGGGTTTATGCTCTAGATATATGCGGGGTAGAGCAGTCTGGTAGCTCGACAGGCTCATAACCTGTAGGTCGCTTGGTTCAAATCCGGCCCCCGCAACTTTTGTTTTTTAGCTTATAAGCAAAGTATTTATCCATGCATGCTGCATGTACTCTGTATAACTCCTACTGTGTTTCTTGAAAACTTATTTTTTAGTGAATATAATCACTTTCTTGAAAGTTTGCTTTTTAATATATCTAGTTTTGTTGTTGACAATTTTTGGTAGTGGGATATACATGTGTAGTTTATTATTATCAAACAGTAGATTTTATATAGTTTATCGTATTAAAACTGCATAAGTTTATTACCTAATCTAAATTTTTTCTGTTTTATTATTGTTTAATTTTTCAGTACTGCATGATTTTGATATCAAAATTACATTAAAATTATAATATAAACTCTTTTGCACTAGTAAATACTTCTGTTTGTTAATCTACATATTCTTAACTGTAACTGACAGTAAACCACTAATAACATCTGCTATTTCCAATTCTATCTACATTTCAAAAACACTACTTAGATCACGTTCATATAACAAAACAGAACTAAACTTTTGTAAATTAAATCTACACTTCACATACACCTAGAAATACATTCTCAAGAATATTGATGCTATCTCTGCATCTCTTGTTGTTGTTGTGTACTAGCAGCTTTACCTGAACTAGGAGATACTGTCTGACCTGTAGCTGCTTGACTAACAGGTGGTATCCCAGAAACAATATCTTGAATTTCTGACTCTAAAATTTGCATCTGCTGATCAAAATCTTGCATACTAGAGTCAGATAATCTCTCAGTTGAACTTCCTGGAGTCAAAGAAGGAGACCGTGTAGCTTCTTGTGCTTGCTCTTGGAACGACACCATACTAGTAGATAAAGATACTTGACTTACAGTATCAATAGCACTTACTGACTCAACAGAACTACCACTACTTATACTAGAAAGTTCTGCAGCTTGATCTGCTTCAAGTTTCGCTTCAACTTTCATTAACTTCTGCACTAAAGGCTTACTAAAAATTCCACCTTTTCTATATTTACTATCAGGAGGAATACAGTCTGATAAGGATTGACCACCATTATTAGGGTTCATGAATGTCTCACTGCTACACTTTTTGATTAGCAATTTAGCACCTTTTAAATCACCTGTTAAAGCACAATGTGCAACAGTATCTCCATTGCCATTTCGTGTATTAATTATCTCAGACGCATCTTGACTACCTAGCCTTTTCACTGCTAACTTAAGTAAACTCTCAAACTTTGGTTTTAACTCTGGATTCACTAGAACTTGTTCACACATACTATGTAATACTGTATTACCAAGACTATCTTGAGCTTTTATTACATCACCAAGATGTTTTCTACTACAATTCTTTAATATTAATTCTGCAGCTCTACAGTCACCATTTTTTATAGCGTCATGTAAAGGAGTATCACCATCTCTATTCTTCAATTTCACCACATCATGTAACTGAGATTTATCTAAACCTTTAATGATGTACTTTGCTAAATCCTGATTACAAGACTGAATACCAAGATGTAATATTGTATTTCTTCGAACATCTGTTAAGCGTGATAATCCTGTCAATTCACTTCTAGACAAGTCACGCATCATTATCTCTGCAGAAGCATAATCAGATACTTGAATAGCCTCATGTAAAGGTGTTCTAAAATTAATATTCTGTGCTGACAAAACAGGTCCAAGACTACCAGAAGCCTTAGACATAGCAGATGATAAAAACTCTTTTCTATCCTTTGAGCTATCTAACCCAACACAAGCATGCAGTGGTGTTTCCCCCTTTTTATTTCTCGATGTTAACACATCCTTTACGTATCTAGGATGCACAACATTTAACATATTAACTGCAGACTGAACGTCTGGAGTCTGAGTGTCAGATTTCACAAGAGCAGCATGTAATGGTGTATCACCTGCGTCATTCTTAGCTGTCAGTATGTCTTTATTAGTCTTAATACTATTACGCGAAGTTAATTTACTTATAGCTCTCTGCTTAAATTCTTGCTCTTGATGAGTAACAACAGTATGTAATGCTGTGTTTCCACCTTGTCCAGCTTGACCAACATTACACCCTTCACTAACTAATGCTTTAATAGTCTTCAGATCACCATTTGCAACTGCAACCATTATCAAAGGATTTCCATTATGCATGCTAGATGGATCATTTACCTTTTCATTAACATCTCCACCAACACTAGCTAATGATTTGACAGCATGACTATTACCAGATATTGTAGCAGTAACCATTGGACGTATTTGACTATCTTGGTTAACTTCAGCTCCAAGATCTATGAATCTATCTAATACCTTATTATATCCACACTTTACACACTGATTCAAAATTTTACTGCTGTCTCCATCTAAATTAATATCTGCACCTTTGCTTATCAATTTATCAACTATATCTAGTACTGCACTTTCTTTTCCACCTGAAACTACTGAACTAAACAGTACAGAGTTACCCCTATCATCCAGACGATTAACATCTGCACCACTTTTAAGAAGATAATTTACTATTTGAGGATTTCCACCTTCAACTGCTAAATGTAAAGCTGTTTGACCTAATACATTTGCACGATTAACATCAACATCAGAACGAGTTAATATCCTTTTCACGAGAGCAGAATCTCCACTACTAACTGCATAATGCAATACAGTGTTTTCACTAAGTCCCATAGATTGGTTAATGTTAATACCAGGTTGACTTACCAATCCACGTACTACATCATTATTACCCCGAAGACATGCAAGGTTTAAGGGAGTAGGAGTTGATGAAGTACTCAAATTAAGATCATCTGGCGTAGCATTTTTGGCAAGTATTTTTACTGTTTCTTTGTCACCAAACAAAGCAGCCATATGCATTGAATTGTATCCATGTTCACTTGCTAAGTGTACTCTACCACTTACAGCAGCAGTCTTAACAATATCCCGTAATATATTGTTATTAGCGCATCGTACAGCATCATGTAATGGAGACAACATATAATCTGCTGATTGCACACTATTTATGAATTCTGAATTTGGTCCACCTAATATATCTGAATTTAAAAAACTTGATAAATCTACAGTATTACCTCCGTTTTTATCTAGTGTTAAAGATTGACCAAGAACATTTAACGGATAATTTGTTTCAAAAGCTTTTCTTAATGTACGAAATACAGCTTTGTTATCACAACGGCATGCAATATGTAAAGGTGAAACACCTTCATTATCTGCAATAACAAGTGAATTAGCTACAGTTTCTAAATTCTCAACATATGCTTTAGACAAAGATAAAACTTTTAATGTATCAACCTTTCCACCAGCAGCAGCAACATGCATAGGTGTCCTTCCATCGTTATTCTTTGCACTAGCATTAATACCTTTCTGTTTTAACACTGTTAATAGCGAACTTTTACCACCATGTTCAACAGCAAAATGAAGCGCTGTATTCCCATTTGCATCTACAGAATTAATGCCAACACCACATGATACAAATGTACCAACTACACCACCTCTACCTGTAGAAGCAGCAGTATGTATTGGAGCTAGACCGTTCACATTTTGCTCGTTCAAATCAACTCCTGCAGATTTCAGAGAGTTAACCATTGCTAAACTAACGTTCGGATTACTAACTGCATAATGAGCTAAATTATTTCCAAAATTATCACGTTGAGTAATTACACCTTTAAACTCATTATGATCCGCCACATGTTTTGCAAGTAACGAAAGTACATCTTGTTTAACATTTGCAGCAGCAAAATGCAAAGGAGTTCTACCCGCCGCATCTACAATTCCACAATCTAAATCACGTTGTGTAAACTGTGTTATATCAAATACAGAACAACTTGGATTCTGTGTAACAATATGGAAAGGAGAGTGATTATCAAAATTTGCAGTATCATGTAATCCATCAGGTGTGTTATCCATACAACGCTTCAATAACTCACTGGAAGCACTATGTGCAGCATAATGTAAAGGAAGATTACCTTCACTATCCAAAACACTATAACCGTCCAGTCCTGAATTCCCTTGAGAATCACTTACACCTTCTATAGCCGCTATTATCTCAGGATCAACATTACATGCATAAGCTACATGCAGTAATGTCATTACATTCCTACCACCTGCAACAGGAACATTTTCAATATCAGCATATAACGGCTCATTAATCTGTTCACCGATGTTTTCTACATTATCTTTTAAAAGTTTAACAATACTTTCTACTTCATTTTTAGATAACTTACCTTTAGAAGTAATTATCTTATCAGCAATATCACGTACTGGCCCAGAAGTAACTAATAACTCCTGATCAATTTGTTGATCAGTTAAAACTGCATCCCTAACTCCTGGCCAATTGGTACCATTTTCAAACTCTAAAACATCTTCACCATTACTTAACACATATGGTCCATACAAAAACTGTCTTTCAGTAATACTAAGACTTGCTCGACTACCAAGTGACTCATACAAAGGAGAACTAGGCAGAGATTGATCACCACCTTGTCCTTGACCAGGTATAGTATCATATTCACCACCTGATGACTGTACTATTGTAGACTGATATGATCCACTATCAATAGACGTATCACCTCCAGGAACTCCTACATCATCATAACTTCCCTGTGCTTGTGTCTCAAATCCAGAGACCGTGTCATACATACCAGTTGGTGACTGTACTATCGTAGATTGATATGACCCACTAGAAATAGATAAATCATCCTCAGGAACTCCAACGTCATCATATTCCTCTTGCACATATGTTCTTGGCGGTAATTCAGGAGGTAACTCCTCTTCTTCTACAACTGGCTCAGGAGTAGGAGTCTTTCTTTCCAAATCCACATCAGGAACACCCCTTTTATCTTTAGGTAAAATTACAGTATACAAATCTTCAGTATCAGGAGCAGCTACTCTTTCCCTGTCAGGCACAGTATTCCCACCAGCAGCACCTCCAACTGCTCCCTGTTGATCTTGATCCTGCCCTTGACCTTGACCTTGATCTTGCTGATTTGGATTCTGAATATCACCACCTTGTAAATCAGGATTGGTTTGATTTCCTTGTGAATCACCTTGTTTTGGATCTGCCATAAAAATTTCCCATACTAAATCATTACTGGTATCATTGTGTTAATATTTTTAAATAAAAATATAAATATTTTAATAATTAAATTGCACAAACAGTAAACATTACTTATTAAAAGTGGTACTAAATAAGTAATTATAAAATTGATATACAACTAAAAGGATAGCAACATATACTTAACAAAATATTTAATTACAATCTTCTGTTAATTACTTTAAGGTAAATAAAGCCTTAGAATGACAACATTTCATAAGTTGTATCAAAAATTTTTCGATGTTCTTGAATGGCAAAACGATCCGTCATCCCAGAAATAAAATCACAAATTACAATTGACCTATCTATCAGGTTAGCATCACTTGCTTTTATACTCCAGTCAAAAGGTAAAATTTGTGGATCATCATAAAAAACCTGGAATAACTCTTTTATTATACGCTTTACTTTATTTTTCACTCTCTTCATTTTATAGTAATTGTACAACCTAGCTCTCAAAAAATTCTGTAAATTTACTTTATACTGATTCATTTCTGCAGAAAAATGAACAAATATTTTACCTAATTTTCTAATATCATCTTGAGAAGATATCTCATATTCCTTAATATTAGTTGTAACTTGAGATATTATGTCTGCTATCATAATATTAATAGTCTTCCTTAGAAATTCATGTATAATTCGATTGTCAGATACGTTTAAATCAGTATTATCATCTATCACTTTCTTTAACACTTCTCCAATTAATGGTAATTCTAACAATTCATCTATAACTAAAATCTTTGCCCTTATACCATCATCAATATCATGCATATTATAAGCTATATCATCAGAAATTGCTGCTATCTGTGCTTCAGCACTAGAAAAATTATCAAGATCTAACTTATACTCTGAATCATAGTCTAATATAAATTTATGTATCTTCTTACTTGAGTTAACTCTATTCTTTCCTGTAACAGGACCATTATGCTTAGCAACTCCTTCTAGTGTTTCCCAAGTAAGATTTATACCATTAAATTTTACATACCTCTTTTCTAACAATGTCAATATTCTTAAAGCTTGAATGTTATGGTCAAACCCTAAATGATGCATAGTCATTTCATTTAATGCTTCTTCTCCTGCATGCCCAAATGGTGGATGTCCTAAGTCATGTGCTAATGATATAGCTTCAGCTAAATCTTCATTAAATCTCAATTTCCTACTTAACGATCTTGCTATTTGAGCAACTTCAAGACTATGAGTCAATCGTGTCCTATAATAATCACTTTCATAATTAATAAATACTTGTGTTTTATACTGTAATTTACGAAATGCACCTGAATACACAATGCGATCACGATCTATCTGATAACAGTTGCAGTATTGGTCTTCTTCTTCATGAAACACCCTGCCTTTCGTTTTAACAGGATTACATGCGTATTTTGCTAGATCTAACATAGTTTATAATTTGACACAGACAAAAAGTATGATATACTCACTTGTTAGTTTTTAATTCGGTATTGTATATATGTCAAACTTAAAGAGTGCAGACTTAACACTTACAGAAAACGCTGTAAATAAAATTAAGCACCTACTTGACCAAGAAGAGGATACAGGTTCTCTGTTGTGCTTATCTGTTTCTGGAGGTGGATGTTCAGGATTCCAATATAACTTCAATATTGCCAACATCAACACATTACTTGCTGATGATGAGGATGATGAAGATGATGATTACGATTTCCTCGATGAAGACGATGACGAAGAGTACGATGATGAAGATGAGTTAGAAGGTAAAAGCAGTGCACAGTTTACTGTTTTTGATGAAGAAACTGGAAAACCTTTATTATTAATAGATAAAGCATCAAATGACCTTCTAAAGCACTCTACAATAGATTATGTTGAAGACATTAATGGATCAAGATTTATTGTTAATAATCCAATTGCAAAGTCTAAATGTGGATGTGGTAATAGCTTCTCTATATAAGTAATGGTACAATTTTGAAAAAACGCGGTTCTTTCGTTAAATTTGTTTTAACTTTATTTTGCGCATTAACAGTTGCATTATTATTACGGACTTTTCTATTTGAACCGTTTCATATACCTTCCGGGTCAATGAAAAGTACGCTATTAGTAGGAGATTATGTATTTGTTAGTAAGTACAGCTATGGGTATAGTAGGTATTCTATCCCATTTTCATTACCAATAATAACAGGTCGCATTTTTTCCAAGTTACCAAAAGCCGGTGATGTTGTTGTGTTTCGTCCACCAAAACAACCAAATTTACATTACATAAAAAGAGTCATAGGGGTACCTGGTGACAAAATACAGCTTATCAATGGTTTTTTATATGTTAATGAAAACAAAATGAAGTACGAAAAATTAGATGACTTTATTGATGATGATGGAAAAGCAATTACACGATACCTAGAAACATTATATAATGGAAACACTCATGAAGTATTAGATGAAGTTCAAGATAGTTCACTTGATAATACACCACTATATAAAGTACCTGAAGGTCATGTTTTTGTATTGGGTGATAACAGAGATAACTCAAGAGACAGTAGGTTCATTACAGATGTAGGTTATATACCACTTGAAAATGTTGTAGGTAAAGCCCATGTAGTAGCATTATCATTTAAAAAGTCTGAAATTCGCTTTTTACCTTTTGCAATAAGGTTAGATAGAATATGGCATACTATTAGTTAGATTTATCATGATTTGTAAGAAAAAATTTTTATCTCCCATTATAAACCTGGTTCACAGTATTATCATTAATTGTAAAGGTATGTATATTACCTTACGTTATATGTTCAAACCAAAAGTAACACTAAATTATCCATTAGAAAAAGGTCCATTAAGTACAAGATTCAGGGGGGAACATGCATTGCGTAAATACAAAAATGGAGAAGAACGTTGCATAGCATGTAAATTATGTGAAGCAATCTGTCCAGCGCAAGCAATTACAATTGAAGCTCAAGAACGTGATGACGGTAGTCGTCGTACAGTACGCTACGATATTGATATGACAAAATGCATATATTGTGGCTTTTGTCAAGAAGCATGTCCTGTAGATGCAATAGTAGAAGGTCCAAATTTTGAATATGCGACAGAAACAAGAGAAGAACTTATGTATAATAAAAGTAAGTTACTTTATAATGGTCAAGTATGGGAAGAAGCAATTGATTTCAGGATTAAAAAGAACAGTCAATTTTATTAATTTGCACTATTCAAATACAGAATAGTATCTTGATTATAAGGCTATTTACTAATTCTAGTGCTTATAAGGTTTAACCGCAGGCTTTTAAGGCTTGCAACGTATTAACAAGTAGGTCGTTTCTAACTTCTAGTACCCTTTTATAATTTAAACATACACTATTTAATAATTCAATTGTCTCTTGATTTTTAGAAGATAATATAACATTCATACTAGACTTAACTTTCTTATGTTTACAATCCAACAGATTTATTAACACATTCTCTATACATTGAAGATCCTTTACCGTAGCAAGATCCGATTGTTCTAAATATTTTATTTGTATGTTAAGAATATTGACTATCTGTGATTTTATCTCAATAATATCATTTAATATAAACACTCAACCTCCTATATGTATTCATAGTTCTATAGGAGATTATCCATTACAAATCTCTACATTTTTACTTTACAACAATATATTAAAGTAATTAGTTAATAAAAATTAAACCTTTATTTAAATACAAAATTCCTTAATAACACACACATTATAATGAATGACATATAAAAATCACATCATATTTTTACTAGCACGAGAAGCACGCTTACGTTCGTTAGGATCCAAATATTTTTTACGTAAACGAACAGATTTAGGTGTACATTCAACCAACTCATCATCATTAATAAATGCTATCATTTCCTCCAAAGTCATTATCTTTGGTGGAACCAACCTTACTGCTTCATCTGACCCTGCAGCTCTTATATTAGTCAATTGTTTACCCTTCAATACATTAACATCAATATCATTTTCACGATTATGAAGTCCAACAATCATACCACAATATACTTTATCTTGCGGCTTTATAAACATAACACCACGATCTTGCAAATTGAATATTGCATAAGCTACTGCATCACCTTTATCAGTAGAAATGAGTACACCATTATTTCTAGTAGGAATATTTCCTTTATAAGGTGCATAGCTATGAAACAATCTATTCATAATCCCAGTACCATGAGAATCAGTTAAAAATTCTCCTTGATAACCTATAAGACCACGTGATGGAACCAAGAATACCATTCTTACTCTATCTTTCCCAGATGGACGTAAATCCCGCATATCACCTTTACGGAAACTCAATTTTTCCATAATAACACCGCTGTATGCTTCATCTACATCTATTACAACTTCTTCTATAGGTTCTAAAACCTGTCCTTTATCATCCTTTCGTAATAAAACACGAGGACGAGATACAGATAATTCAAAACCTTCTCTTCTCATCGTTTCTATCAATACCCCAAGTTGAAGTTCTCCTCTTCCTCCAACTTCATATGCATCACCCTGCCCTGTTTCTTTAACTGTAATAGCAACATTTGTTTCAGCTTCAGCTATAAGCCTTGCCTTAATGACAGTAGATGTTAATTTTATACCTTCCGTTCCAGCAAATGGTGAGTCATTGACACCAATAGTCACTGCCATAGTTGGAGGGTCAACAGGTGTTGACTTAATAGGAAAGTTAATGGAGCCATCAAGTATACTATCAGATACAGAAGCTTTCTCAAGACCTGCTACAGCAATAATATCACCAGCTTTTGCTTCCTTAATAGGTATACGCTTTAATCC
The DNA here is from genome assembly GCF_004181775.1 of Ehrlichia minasensis. NCBI lineage: Bacteria > Pseudomonadati > Pseudomonadota > Alphaproteobacteria > Rickettsiales > Anaplasmataceae > Ehrlichia > Ehrlichia minasensis. Next base: position 4,919 of record NZ_QOHL01000008.1, on the reverse strand, counting down.
TGAAAATGCCAAAAGTTTAGTAAGCTTACCATACTCAACAACCTCACCAGATAAATTTAAAACTTTAACACCATCATTAACACGTGCTGTACCAGTATATATTTTCCCTGTTAATATCCTACCCAAAAACTTATCTGATTCTAATAAAGTAAGCAACATGCTAAATGGCGCATTAGCATCATAAGCAACAGGTTTAACATACTGAACAATTGCTTCAAACAAAGGAATTAAGCTTTCTCTATTATCAGATAAATTTTTAATACACCATCCATTCCTTCCTGAAGCATATAATATTGGAAAATCTAACTGCTCACTAGTAGCATCCAAATTAATAAATAGTTCATACACCTCATCTAATACTTCATCTATCCTACTATCTGGTCTATCAACTTTATTTATAATCACTATTGGCAACAACCCAGCTTTTAATGCTTTCGACAGGACAAACTTTGTTTGAGGCATAGGCCCCTCTGATGCATCAACAAGCAACAGTACACCATCTGCCATCGATAACACTCTTTCTACTTCTCCACCAAAATCTGCATGACCTGGTGTATCAATTATATTAATTTTCTTACCCTGCCAGATAACAGACGTACATTTTGCTAAAATAGTAATCCCACGTTCACGCTCTAAATCATTATTATCCATTACTCTTTCAGCTACATCTTGATTTTCTCTAAATGTACCACTCTGCTTCAACATACCATCCAACAGCGTTGTTTTTCCATGATCAACATGGGCAATGATGGCTAAATTACATATCGACTGATAATCACCTTGCGATAACATAATATCTCTTAAATTCTAAAATTCTACACATTAACTTATAACACACATGTTGTTAATCAACAAATACTGATTTAATAATTATTTGTATATATTTATTAAAAATAAAAACTACAATGTGATGTCTTGAGACAAACATTATTTTAAATATCTATAAAAACATCACTACAAATTTTTAGTATTACATTCATATAAAACAATGTTATTCTAGTTGCTTAATAATTCTCACTTATTAATTAATAACATTTGCTTAAGTTAAAACATAGATATTTTAACTCTTTTTTTTATTTCAGTCGTATCACATGCATATTCTACTTAACAAATTAAAAATATGCTTACTGTATTTCTTCAATACTCAGAGAACGCGTACTACCAAACACAGTAACGTCTGATAACTTGCTTAGCACCATTTCCCCTCCCCCCCTTACAGACACATCTTTACCTAGTAGTTCACTTTTTGTTTCTGAACTTGTGTCATTTACTCTACTACCCCTTGTTATACAACAACATGTACAACAAGATTTATTCTTTGCAGATTTTGCTTCTAAAAATCTTATATTTATTCCTGAAAAACGCCGCAAGAACAATCTTTCATCAAACAAATGATCCCAAGGTCCTCCAACAACTCTAGCCAATACTAAATGACCATACCCACTAATGCATGACATATGAAAACACTTAGGTTTATTTTTAGAGAACAACCCACAAAAAGACTTACCATTACGCTTATCAACTTTTTCCAATACTGATTCAACAAAAAGTTTACTTTTTTCAGCTTCAACAAAAAAGTATAACGAAAGTTTTACATAATCTTCACAATGTTTACCAACTAAGTCAATTAATCCTTTGTCTCTTATAAATTTAGTAGGTATTCTACAATGAAGTAAAAATAAACTGTCAACATCATTTTTATTTTTAATAGGTACACATTTGCCTTTACTGCTATACGTTACTTGCACTACACCATCAGCAGTAGCTTCACCTATTTTATAAACTGAAGCTAACTGTACCATTTTAACAGATAATAGCTTTCTAGTTAAACTATTATTACAACCTTCAAGCGCGTCTAAATATTGATTACATAACATATACTACACAATAAATTACTACACTTTCCTTTCATAAACAATAAAGAGATTTTTCAAGGTATAGCATTATAGTATTAAAATTTTAAGCTAAAGTATTAATTAAACAACACTAATTAATAAATATACAAAAGATATCTATGATTTAATACATCAAACTTTTTAATTCAAGATTTACATGAATACTTACACAACATCATAAAAAATTTCCATAGACTAAAATTCAAACTCAGAATAAACAAATATAACTATTTTCAAACTACAGCATCACTCATATAACATAATAAGTTTATATAGTATCATAAAAGTTGTACATTATACAAAGCATAAATATATAGAACTTCAAGTTCTATACAATAAACTCACTACTAATTTTAACGCTAATTTATTAATTTTTTTTAATCATTGACTTTGATAACTTATCCCAATCAATAGTGTTTTTAATACTGTAGTAATCTTTCTTCAATTCTACTAAATCTGATACAAGTAATTGGGTACAGACTGAATATTACGTTATATAATTCTACATACTATACATATTATGTTGCCACATTCTTCGTCTTTCATGCTTCATATCAAGAAGAAACTACAGCATAATTCCCACTAACAAAATCTTACTTTAGATTTACAACTTGTAATAAACATAAATATTCATTAAATAATATACCACCAACACATCCACACACTTGCATAGATAACATTTATACTACTATCATGATTTATACACTTTATATGCAGCTACTATAACATTTTACTCATTAACTTCACTTTATCTAATATTAAGCTTCATCTTTACCTTTACACTAAGTAATTTTATTTTAAAGAAAACTTACAATATAAATAATGGATCTTTTAAACAGTTAATCACTGATGCTCCAACAAAAACACGTTATTCGTTTTATTCTTAATGTGTAATTTACCATTCTTATGCGTTTTAGTAGAACGTATAATCAACCTTCCTTGATAACTATTACTATCCATTATGTACACTTCTTTCTTTCAAATTAGTAATACGTGTTATATAAAACATATAAATTATTTTTCCCACTCACTCATTATCTAAACTCTTATTATCAAATATATAAAAAATGTACTTACTATGATTAGAGAATTTTACACAATCATAAACTTGAACAAAAAATATAATACTCTATTGACAAATATGTGTTTATTATAACAACTAATGATCTTCAACATAAAACATGTTATAACTACCGCATTAGTAATTCATTAATATACAGCTTACACATCTTAAAATAATTAAAGCAAATGTACAAACATTACATAGCTACAAGATCTTAGAAAAAACTGCCATAGTGTACCTATATAAAAATAAAAATTAATTACTAAAAAAATAACAAACAACTTACACTATATTACAACTTTTATATATTAACTAATATCAGGAAACACACTTTCAATACCTGTAATGGAAATACTCATTAATTCTGTCATTACTTGAAGTGCTAACTCGTCAGCACTCCCTACAGAGCCACCTCCCACCGCACTAGAAGATGATTGCGTGTGCATATAATTCCGAAATTCTGATTCTGTCATAAAATCTGCATCAAGTCCTGCAACGTCTTTTAAATCTCTCGCTTCATCAAAAACATCATCATATGTACCTCCACGTGGTCTAGCTAATATGAAATGACCATAATTACCAAAATTTGAAAAATATGGTACACTACTAGACAAATTTAATGACGCACGTAGCAAAAAATCTTCAACTTTGCTGTCTTCTACTAAAAAGTACATATGTAACTTAACATAATCAGCCAAATAACGATGCCTACCGCCAATTAATTGCTGCAACTTTTCATTGTCTTCTACTGTAGAATACGGCAACCTACACTTCAATAAAAATAATGTATTCCCCACTCCCCCTGCAAGAGGTAATTTTTTATCTTGATGACTGCTAGTAACCTGTACTTTCATTTTGCCATCATTTCCCATAACACCTATTGGATAAGCTGCCTTTAAATCCATGGTATCAAGACCTTCTAAGATCTCACATAACTGATTATTGTGTGCTCTTCTCTTCTTCAAATACTCATTACTTAACATACAAAATTACCATTATTTAATAACACTTTTACTATATATTTTACTATCTTATTATATAATACTACATATTTTGTTTTCTTTTGAAAATACATACATTTACTCTTAATCCTGAACTTCTACTATTCCATAAGCACCAATACAATATAAGTCACTACCATACAGCTCAACTATAAGATTACTATTTTCATGACCACAGATTTCACTAATGTAAAATCCAATATTACTTCATACAAGATAATAAAACATTTATATACCAATCAACAACAATCTCAAACTTGAATAACAAGTGCAATGTAAGTAATAACTGTACGCATGTACTCCTTAATACACACTCACAAATGCGATGAAATTCTATACACATTATTACCAAGTAAATCAACAGCACAGTCTAAGAAACATAAGTAATAATTACAAGAATATATACTGTACATGTCAGTAATGTAAGATTTACACTAAAGTTCACAAAATTTTAGAGAGTATTCATAACTACAAATTATTACATCAGACTATCCTTAGAATACACCAAATATACAACTCATTACTTACACTAATTTATAGAACCTCAAAAACACTATAATCAAGCAAACCAACCGATACTATGCTTTTAAATCATGTATTCAAACATAGATGTACATTCATATATATGAAACACTGAAGTTTTGACATTTTCTAACTTTTAAAACATAAAGCTCACAAAACTTTGACGAAGTCTCACAATTAAATGCATCAATTATTAGCATTAGACAATATTTGCATAACATCATTAAATTTTAAGTTTTACTTAATCATTTGTACTTACTCATACAGTAAAATTCTTACAGACTACTCTTATAAATAAACTACCTGACATTACTCTTTTTCACACACCTAAATATATACTGCACAGTTATACATATGAAATACTGAAGTTTTGACATTTTCTAACTCTTAAAACATAAAGCTCACAAAACTCTGACGAAGTCTCACAATTAAATGCAT
>NZ_QOHL01000048.1:0-2326 GCF_004181775.1 Ehrlichia minasensis | reverse complement strand
TTTTGCAGGTGGACACTTTCACAGAGTAGTAGACAATAAATTTAAAGGTATTCCTGCTCTATTACCTGATGGATCAAGTATTACAGCACAACCATCTGCGACAGTGATATTAGATGTGTGCCATTTTGGGATAGAAATTGGAAGTAGATTTAACTTTTAGCATTGCTATTACATTCTTGAAAGTAGTATAATTTTGCTTTTATCATCCCAAATATAAGAGAGGAACAGCAACAGTAAATACAGCAAGTTAATTCTTCATTAGAAGAACCATATGTTTTTTGTTACCATTCATACTCAGTTATATAAATGTTATTTGTTAATAATTTTACATGATATATTAAATTTCTCTTACAAAAGCCACTAGTGTTTTATACTAAAAGCTATACTTTGACTTGTATTTGATCTGTACTTTTACTACTGTTAATTTGTTTTGACTATTAGGTTATAATATGAATTGCAAAAAAGTTTTTATAATAGGTGCATTGATATCATCCATATACTTCCTACCTAATGTCTCATACTCCAATTCAGTACATAGTATGCATGGTAATTTCTACATAGCAGGAAAGTATATGCCAGGTGTTCCTCACTTTGGAGTTTTTTCAGCTGAAGAAGAGAAAGAAAATACAACCAGAGTATTTGGCTTAAAAGAAAATTGGGATGGAAGTGCAATATCTACCAAATCACCAGATAATATATTCATTTTTCAAAATTATTTATTCAAGTACCAGAGTAATAAGTTTTTAGGGTTTGCAGGAGCTATTGGTTATTCAGTAGGTAGACCAAGAATAGAGTTTGAAGTATCTTATGAAACGTTTGATGTAAAAAATCCAGGCGATAATTACGCAAATGATGCTCACAGGTATTATGCTTTATCACGCTGTGATTATGGTGAGTGTGATGATATGAGTGGTGCAAAAGACAAATTCGTATTTCTAATTAATGAAGGATTACTTGACATCTCGTTTATGACAAACGTATGTTATGACATCACAGCTGAAAAAATGCCCTTTTCTCCTTATATATGTGCAGGTATCGGTGCAGATTTAATTCACATGTTTGAAACTACAAGCTCTAAAATTTCCTACCAAGGAAAGTTAGGGCTAGCTTATCCCATAAGTGCAGAATCTTCTGTTTCTTTTGGTATATATTTTCACAAAATTGTGAACGATAAGTTTAAAAATATTCCAGCTATGGTACCTATTGACTCAAAGATAATAGGACCACAGTTCACAACAGTAACATTAAATGTATGTCACTTTGGCTTAGAACTTGGAGGTAGATTCAACTTCTAGTTTTGTGATACACATGTGGAAAAGCTAAAACTGTTTTTATATTAGCTGTATACAAGGGAAAAAGCAGCGGTGAAAATTACTTGACAATATAAGACTATAGATTTACCAAGCTTATTTTCACAAAATCTCTTGTATCTTTTCTATACCTTACAATGAAATATACACTCAGCTTTCCTATTGTAGAATGTGTTTACCAGTGCTTTTTGTTTATTAGCACACTGCATAACATGTTAAATTTTTCTTACAAAAGTCACTAGTGTTTTATACCAAAATACATATTCTGACTTGTATTTACTTCGTACTTCTACTATTGTTAATTTATTTTTACTATTTTAGGTGTAATTATGAATTGCAAAAAAATTTTCGTAGCAACTGCATTAATGTCATTAATGTACTCTCTGCCAAATTTATCTTTTTCTGATACAATACAAGATGGCAAAATAAGCGGAGATTTCTACATCAGTGGAAAATACATGCCAAGTGTTTCGCAGTTTGGTGTTTTTTCTGCTACAGAAGAAAAAGTGAGTACTGCACAACTGTATGGACTAAAAAACGACTGGCTTGGTAGACAACACCCAACACATAATGATAATGATTTTAACAATAAAGGTTACTCATTTAAATATGAAAATAACCCATTTTTAGGGTTTGCAGGAGCTATTGGTTATTCAATGTATGGTCCAAGAATAGAGCTTGAAGTTCTATATGAAGTATTCGAAGTTAAAAATCAAAATAACTGTAGGAATGATGCCCATAAGTATTGCGCATTATGTCAAAGCGGCGCTTCACACGACACAAGCCCTGCAACAGGCAGATATGTTTTGTTAAAGAATGAAGGACTAACCGACATATCATTTATGATAAACGCATGTTATGACATCGTAACAGATGGAATACCTTTCTCTCCTTATGTATGTGTAGGTGTTGGTACTGACTTGGTTTCTATGTTTGATACCATAAACCCTAAGATTTCTTATCAAGGAAAATTAGGACTAAGTTATCCTATCAACCCAGAAGCATCTGTTTTTATT
>NZ_QOHL01000007.1:0-50378 GCF_004181775.1 Ehrlichia minasensis | reverse complement strand
ACTACTGCATCAGAAGCAGCAAGTTCTATGGCTTCTACAATAACTTCAACACTATATAACACTACAAGTGCTACAACTTCTGTAGCAAATTCACCAGTTTTTAATGCTACTAGAGCTACAACAGAAGCATTGAATGCTACAGTCTCTTCAGCAACTTCAGCGCTATATGATGCTACAAGTACTATAACAGAAATAGTAAGCTCAGTAGTATCTAATGCTACTAGCACTGCACAAGAAACAGTAAGCTCTGTTGCTTCTACAGCAACTTCAGCGCTATATAATGCTACAAGTGCTATAACAGAAACAGTAAGCTCAGTAGCATTTAATACTACTACTACTGCATCAGAATCTACAACAACTACTACAGCACCTGACGCTAATGCATCTCTTTCAATTTTAATAGTCGTAGCAATGGCAATATGCTTTTATTCAATAGTATATTATCTTTGTAGATTACATGATAGAGAGGAACTTGCACAACGAAGAAACGCGGCCTATAATAATGCATATAGTGTTAGAAGAACACGTAACGGTATACAGCAGGAATATATTGAAATGCAGCCTTTGAGAAGTGTACGAGTTGTAACACCAACAAATGAAGTGTCACCAACTACATCTCTGCTCTCACCAAATGTCACAGAACACACGACAAACACACAAGATCATGATAAGACACAATAAAACATACGTTATTTCTTACATGTCTTAGCAAACTATATTAAATTGTATAAGAATAGGGTACATTAACCTCTTAATATCACATCAGAGATACAATAATTTCTAATTATTGTTTCCTCTGATTAATTGATTATCTATCTAGACTTTTAGTACAAGAAATCCGAGGTACATATTAATACAAACAATACATATAATACACCCTTTAAAAGTCCTCTAATGCAGTAAAATATAAAGCATAAATCTCTTTGTGTAACTAACTCCAATCCATAAAATATTAAAGAAATTGACTAACAAATTTAGTAATTTTATAATTATAATAATAAGGGTTCTCTACCTAAGATTAGTAAAATCATTTTACACAACTGGTTAAATATAAATCTTACAGATAAAGTTTTTAATTAATTCAGGAGGTAAGCTATGCCAGGTAATAGTAGTCTTAGTACAACACATCCAAGTATGTTATCCAGCACTAGTCATAATATAACAACCTATGCAAACAATACTACTACTTTATCTACAGAAACTACAACTGGCATTACAACACCTTCAACAACAAGTAGTATAATAACTAATGTATCAAATGCCACATCAAGTATAGTAAATAATGCTACTTCTGCACTAAGGTCAATATTCACCAGTTCTGCTAACAGAACAGCATCTAATAATACTACTAGCAGCAGTAGTAGTGATGATAAGAGCAGCACTTATACTCTTGTTGCTGTTTGTGTAGTAATTTTTATCATGCTGATTGGCGGTATGATATTTTTTAAGTATAAATTATCACGTCGAACAGCTGCTAATATCAAGCATGCTAATGAACAAAAAAACAAAAGGCAACAACAAAGAAGTTCTGATAGTTCTGATGTCTCTCTCTTAGGATACCATGATTACTCCGGGCTTCAAGCAGAGCATCATTTAGAACGTCAAGAATCCATGGTTAGGCTCAATAATATTTTTGTTAATGAAACACCTCAATCTAACAATACGCAGTCTAGAAATACATAACCATAAGTTAGTGCCGAGTTTTGCTGATTTTTTTCTACATTGTAAATGTAGTAGATCATATTAAAGTTTCAAAGCATATCAGAGATATAATAATTTCTAATTATTATCTTCTCTGATTGCTGCACTTGATTAAAAAATCATCAGTAATAGTCAAATTTTTAAACATAGTTAAAGTGTAAAACACTGAAATATCATATATGACAAGAACATTATTACACTCAAATTATACCAATCCATAATAGAAATATTGACTAATGTGTTAATTAACTTATTATTATTAAGCGTGTTCACATTAACTAGGTAAAGTCCATCGTTCAACATGTGCACTTGCTAGTAAGTTATATCTCACTAATAAAGAATTTAACAATCAGGTAAAAATGCCTACTAACCATACAAACATTACAGGGTATACTACAAATGCATCATCTGTCCCCCCCCCCCCTACAGAAAATAGCACATCTCAGCTTGTAAATAATATAACGAGTACTATCGTAGATACAACAACTAGCAGTGCTGCAACAGTCAGTGATACAGTCACAAATGCTATTAATAATACAGTAAGCACTGTAACACAAACTGCAGAAAATATTTCTACTGCACTCACAAATACAGCTTCTACTATTAACTCTACAGTAAGTTCAATAATAAACGATGTCACATCATCTGTTATTAACCACACAACACACTCTACAACAAATACTACTCAAGATACAAGCAGTTCTACACCAGGATTCATCGCTTTAGGTTTTGTACTATTCTGTGCATTACTTTTTATGTTTGCAGCTTATGTCTATAGAAACTATTATCGCAATAACCGTAACACTGGTGGTTACATAACCGTAATAGAAGAAGATCTTGAATACCCACGAGGATTACTAGGATCTATTATGGATGACTCTCTCTCTGATTCAGTGTTTGAAACATCAGAAACTGAAAGTGATTCACCTATACAAACAAACTATGAACCAGTTCCAAGTACAGCTTTATCTATATCATCTGATACAGTAGAAAATCCGGAGGGAGCATATCAGACAACTAAATTATAATAACCAAAATACAGCTACTTTCTATATTTTACTTAATTGTCTACTCAACTGCATTAAAAAACCTAAACACGCAGTACATCAAAAATATAACAATTCTTAGTTGCCAATTTTTTCTAATTAATATTCTTTAATCAAAAAATTATCTCTAATAATTACATTGCAGTAATACATGCAAATTTTACACTTTTAAACACAACAAAGTCATATTAAATAGTAACATCCCTACAGAACTGAATAAGATAAACACATTACCCAAATATAAATTCTTTCACAGAAATAATACATTTAAATATAAAACATAAGGAATTAAGTAATATTAACTTACTATTAGCAAATATATTTATATAAATTAAAAAAGTATATTTTATTTTCATTAATTCAACTATTTAAAGTAATGTAAGTAAAAAAATCTATATCTGCAAATGGTAATTTAAATAAAAATTTTTAATATATTAAATTTTCAATTAACCCACTCAGGTAAACTATGGACAACAATACTACAACAAATACAAGCACATCAGCTAATGCTACAGAGAGTACTACACAGAATACTTCTACCACACTTGCACAAAATATTACTCAGTCTACACTAAATTTTGTAACAAATAACTCAACACAATCTACAACATCACCAACAAGTAATAGCACAACCTCTGCTGGTACCACACAAAATAACTCACAACAAGATCACTACAGCAGCATCTTTATATTTTTTGCATTTGCTGTATTGACATTTGCTTGTCTATTATACTTATTACGCGGTAGATTTCGGTTTAATAATACCGGTACTACTCGTCCTGCTAATAGGAAAAAAAATGTAAGACTTACATCCAACACACAATCTCAAAACGAACAAAACTTAGAACCACAAACTCCACGAACCCCACAATACTATGATTATTCCAGTTTTAGATCAGAATTGAGCGATAACGAGCTGCCTACAGATTTACAACCAACTGATAGTGTGGAACCTTGCTCTTCTGAACAACATAACGGTTCAGGACCACAAACTCCAGAAGCACCACAATACCATGATTATTCCAGCCTTAGATCAGAATCGAGCGATAATGAGCCACCTACAAATTTACAACCAACTGATAGTGTGGAACACTGCTGTTCTGGACATGAACACACTCTATAATACTTTAAAGATGTATCACTATTTATATACTGTGTTTATTTAATCAGCAAATCCTATTAAAATTATTCAGACAAACAAATTGTATTAATGTCGCATCTTTCATAGATACAATACTGTTAGCCATTGTTTTCTCTGCTTGAACTAATGTTTAGATGAAATTTTTCTAAAAAACTTAGAATTATACATCAACTAAAATCAATTATATACTATAAAGCCATAACTACACAAAATGCTTATAACTATCACCTATATACTAAACCTTTGATTAACACATATACAAATTTAGGTAACCTATTTTACTGTATACTATAAATTCATAGTTATTCAAAATGCATACAAAATACACTAACTACTAATAACAAGTTAACTATGTCCCATCTTAAAAAACACCAACTATCAAAAAATTTACTTTCGATTTGAACTATGCGAAAATTACTAAAGTATAATCTTCTACTATACATGCTAACTTTATCACGCAATAAGTTACAATACTAGCAACACATAAAATTATAATTCACAATCAGTATTGAAAAAACAATTGAACTTATATTATTCTAATTAAATACTTATTAAGTCATCACAATATTATTCTATCACCAACACAGCAATAATTTGGTTATGTTTATTAACAGCAAAACCATTCCGTTCAGAAAATAATCTACACTTATAAAAAAGTTTTACAATAGAGTTGATCAGTAGAAGTTTACCGTATTTTTCTATTATACAATTACTCCCGTTCTACATTATAAAAATAGTGGATGCATATTCTCTTTAATTTTCTTTCTTACGCTTTTTTTTACTTAATCTCCATGCTAGCCTACTTATCTGATATATAAAAACATTTAATAGCAAAACAGATATATCACTAATAAAGAAAATACTGTTAAAAAAATAATAATAACTATAAATCTATCAACAGCAGAGCTAATGTTCATTACAACAGATATTAAAATTATAGAAAGCATTTCAACAATATTGTCATACCAACATTATCTATACATCGTTTTAAGCTTACTTAAACATACTATTTACATAATTGCTAAATAGGATCTACTATAGACAAAAAATGAAAACAAAACGCATATCTGTAATGTCACAATATATCCATTATAGTAAGATAAATAAATGCATTAAGTTTAATTACAATCATACAATCACTAACTTGCGATTTTTACAAGTACTATACTAAAAAATTTCTTAATTAATATTAAATACAATTAAAGTTCTAACTATATGAAAGAAAATCCTAAAAATAAATAGGAAAAATTAACAATTATTTAAATTACCTCGATATATCTAACTTATACCTAATACAAACCTACTGCAGGTTTTATGGGCACAGGTTTACTCATGGTGCTCTTGGGACTTGCATTATCTTGTATACTATTCTGTATTTGTGAGATATTTAAATGTTGTAACGAAAAACCAAATAACTTTAGAAGACATACTATTAGAAATACTGTTGCTAACAATGATAAACATAGCACTTCAAAACAACAACATAATAATGATAAAAACTTTGACAATCACAGTACTCAAACATAATCAAAAAACAAACAATCATGTTATTATTGATACTACTGACTCTTCTAGTGATACTATTCCAACACCAACTTTTGATACACCAGCAAAAAGTAATATATTTGGTATTTTAGAAGAAAAATTATTTAAATAATATTACTCCAGCTTATGCTAGTGTTTCGTAAACTAGGTAATGGAAATTTAAAATTTATCCTAATGTGATATTTTTCAATTGTAAAGTTCTACAAAATTTTAGGTCTCTCACGTTTTCTATCAGTGATGTCACTTCATAAAATATCAGAGCAGTACAACTAGGTTATTTATATCGCAATTAAGCTATACTTATATTATAAACTGCATGTTCTTATTTATAACCCATAGTAGAAGTACACATAATAAAGTTAAGCATGTATTATAATTTCATAACATTCCAAATTTAAGTATATTGTCTCTAGATAATATTGTAGCAATTGGCAATTCATTATATACTATAGAAAAATACTACATAAGTAACAAAACAGATCAGAGAACTGTTTTACTAAGATACATTCACATAAAATACACGGTACATGCCATACTTCAGAAAGAGCTATTAGCTCTATCTAAAAATATCATACAAAAACTAAGCTATATGAAATATTAATAAACAAAAAGAACAAAACTACAGCATTATATAGATAATACACAACAATAACCTATCAACCTATTATGTATGTTAAATAAAAATGTAATATAAAAAACTATATAAGCAACAGCAATTACAATAAAATAGCATAAACTCTAGAGCACAAAAATTTTGTAGTCAGATCAGTTACGTTAGCCCCAAAACAAATACAGCTTAAAATACACCTATCAACTATAAGATATCTCTATAAGTAATATATCAATCTATATTACCAACTTTACTATTATGAACTATTATAAATATTTCTGTGCGTTAAACATAATATATTTCCGTAGATTGCATTTTTTTGTTTACAATATCAATTACTAAAATCATTAAAATATTCTATGAGTAATATTAATAAATTTCTCAACATTTCACAAACATTTGAACCGTTTGTTATTATACAAATGTATGTGAAAAAACTTATCAGTTCTGCAATATATATAGTAGATAAAGAAACACAATTACATGACCTAGCCTCAATATTCAATTTCTACATTCCAAGCCTTGAAGTTATCACATTCCCTGCATGGAACTCAATTCCATACAAAAAAAATTCACCACACAATTCGGTAATGGCAGAAAGAATTAAAGTTCTATACTCACTAACTACTAAATGTCACGACACACCTTATATTATCCTTTCAACAACTAATGCAATTATGCAAAAAGTCCTACCTCAAAATGTTATATTACAATCAGTACTAAAAATCACACTACAACAAAACACTACAAAAAATGATATAGAAAGATATTTAACCAATTACGGATATAATCAATATTCAACAGTACAGGATATAGGCGAGTTTGCTATTCGCAATAACAGTATTGACATTTTCCCAATGACTTACAAAAACCCTATAAGAATTCATCTACACAATAATTTTATACAATCTATTAATTATTTTGATCACACTACACAATCAATAGAGAGCAACTCCTTTTTAGATGAGATTTTGATCTACCCAACTTCTGAAATAATCAAACAAAAAGCAACTATAGATCTCTTTGCTAGAATCTACAAAACAAAAACAAATCAAGATCAAAATTTACTAGATACAATAATTTCTGGCAAGAAACATATAGGAGAGGAAAATTTCTTACCCTTATTTTACAAGGAAGAGTTAAAAAATATTTTCAATTATATACCAGAGCACTCTACAGCAATTTTTAGTGATAGAATCATTAAAGAAATAGAGCAGTATAACAGCCAAATATATCTAAATTATAAATCCCAATTATTTTATCAAGTACCTCCACATCAACTTTACATTAATCCTGAAGATTTCAAAGCTATAACCCAGCATAAGATCATATTTTCACAATCTGACAATGCTACTCAGAATTTAGTAACTACAAGCACACAAAGTTTTAATATTACAACAAAAATTCAACATGTTCCAAACCTCAAAGCTTTAGCACAAGATAAACAAGTCAATATATTTACAATTCTAACACAATATATAAATACCACATGTCAGACAAAAAAATTAATAATAGCATGTAATTCTATTGGCTCTTTAGAATACATACAAAATAAACTTAAAACATTAGGTATTGAACTATATAAAATCAATCACTACCAAGAGATCCGTTATTTACATAATATCACTATATTACCAATCAATCAGAGCTTCATAACAAAATCCACTATTGTGATAGCAGAACATGACTTACTACATAAACAAGAAGTGACAAATAAGAGTAACATTTCAAATCTGATTAACAATACTACCAATTTAGACATTGGTGATATAGTAATACACAAAGATTATGGCGTTGGAAAGATAGTAGAACTTGAAACTATTAAAATACTTGATAGTTATCATGATTTCATAAAAATAGAGTATCATAATAATGACAAATTATTTTTACCTGTAGAAAATATCAATCTCATATCTAAATATGAACAACAAAATTCTAATGTTGTACTAGATAAACTGGGTAGTACATCGTGGCAACAACGTAAAACTAAAATAAAAAATCATATCAAAAAAATTGCAAGAGAATTATTAGCTATAGAAGCAGCAAGGAAATTATCTACAGGTCAAATTTTTTGCAAAGATGAAAATTATCAACATTTTTGTAACGAATTTTCCTATACCGAAACAGAAGATCAACTACAAGCCATAAAAGACATGGAACATGACCTATCAAGTGGCAAAATAATGAACAGATTAATTTGTGGAGATGTAGGCTTTGGAAAAACAGAAATAGCACTACGTGCAGCATTCTTAGTAGCAAACAAGAATTACCAAGTAGCAGTTATAGTACCAACAACTTTATTGTGCAGGCAGCATTTTATTGTGTTTACCGAAAGATTTAAAAAATTTCCAAATATCAAAATCAAACAACTATCTAAAATAGTTGAAAGATCTGAAATCAAGAAAACAAAAGAAAGTTTATCATGCGGTCAAGTACACATAATAATAGGAACACATGCTATATTAGCAAAGGATGTTACTTTTGCTAATTTAAGCTTGTTAATTATCGATGAAGAACAACAGTTTGGAGTAAAACAAAAAGAATCATTAAAAAAAATAAAAACAAACGTTCATGTAATTTCATTATCTGCAACTCCAATACCACGCACACTATATATGTCATTATGTGGAATAAAAGATTTAAGTTTAATAAAAACAGCTCCAAAAAACAGATTGCCAGTAACAATTTGCACAACATATTATGATGAAACGATAATAAAAGATGCCGTAATACGTGAATATAATAGAGGAGGTAGAGTATTCTATGTTTGCCCACAAATTAGCAACATACAAAGCATTAGCGATAACCTAACAAAATTAGTACCAGGAATTAAAATCAATACTGCTCATGGACAACTTCCATCAGCACAGCTTGATACAATAATGAATAATTTTTTTGATGGTAAATTTACAATACTACTCACTACATCAATCATAGAATGCGGATTAGATATTCCATTTGCTAATACAATCATAATACATAATGCAGACATGTTTGGACTAGCTCAACTTTACCAACTAAAAGGCAGAGTAGGACGTAGCAACACAAAAGGTTTTGCATATTTTATATTATCAGAAAAAGTAACAAATAAATCTGCTACCAAACTAGAAATTATACAATCAATAAATTCTATAAATTCAGGATTTACTTTATCACTACATGATATGGATATCAGAGGATTTGGAAATTTAGTAGGAGAAGAACAATCCGGTAATATAAAAGATGTAGGGATTGAATTATATCAACAAATGCTAGAAGAAGAACTTAATATTCACAATGAAAATACCAAAGATTTTGACCATATAAATATCAGTATAAATGTTAACATCAGAATTCCTGAACATTATATTAAAGACATAGGACTAAGGATGCGTGTATACAAAAAAATTGGCAATCTTAAGACAAAAGAAGATATAGATAACTATCATATAGAGTTAATCAACAAGTTTGGCAATTTACCAAATGAAGTAGAAAATTTACTAAACACTATATATATAAAGCAACTGTGTGCAAATATTGGCATCTATGAAATTGAGCAAGTAAAGAACATTATCTACTTAAGGATTCAGAGTAATACAACATTCAAACAAGAAGTACTGAATTATTTTATCAATAACCCTCTGATTTTCAAGATACAAAACAATAGCATATTAATGCTAATCAACAATAGCTTTTATTGCACTACAAGTTTTATTATACACCATCTTAGTAAAATAAATGCATTAAACTGAAGATAATCTTTATTCATACATTTATCACAGGATAAAATAAATAATAATAAACAACCTATGCATTAGCCACTATAATTACACTATGCAACTAAATAATGAAGCATAAGATCCCATTCCCTACTACATAAAAATAACTTAACATAGAATAAATTTATAGTTCACTAATAGATTATATAACCAAATTTTTTAATCATTATTTATTGATTAAAAAATACCATTAAGAATATTCTACCATAAAAAATAGCCTGATAGCATAATAAGGTCTACCACTATCTCTTCCATATTTTCATTTTGTGCTTCAAGATTTTCAGCATTTTCAAGACCCGGCCATCCAAAATTTCGATCTTCAACTTCTAGAGCTTCTATATCTAGGCCTTCAATATCTATATCGCCATTATGCGGCCCAATATCCTCTAAAACACAACTAATAATAAAATACAAAAACACCAAACCTAAATATGCAAAAACTATAGCATTTAAGTCAACTTGCACTTCATTACTACCATCATCATCTCTAGGAAATAGCATGAACAATACTTACAATCAGCATAACACATTTATTATAACATAAATAATTCAGTAGTATAAGTCATCTAACTCAACAATAAAAAACTATATACTCATTGATTAACAAAGTTATCGTGATTAACCAGAAATATGCTACATAACTAATTGTATTATCAGGCATTCTAAAAAATATTGTAAGCAGAATAGTTTAGCAACAAATAATATAACATATGAACGATCAACTATATAAAAACTTATTTTTCATTTTTTTATAAAAACACATAGGAATAAATACCGTTAAATCACTCTACCTAATGCAAGATTATATATAAAGACTCAGTCTTGCACTCATATAACTTGTAATAATACTATGTAGCAGTGACATTATATTTTCTAAAAGCACAATAGTAAGTTGCTAATTTTCTTGACTTATACAGGAACATGTCTGAAGTATTAACATATTAAAACATATCAAAAGATATGAATGTTTATTATTAAATCTACTATCAATAATGTAGCATAAGAGCTCCATCCACTGTTGCATCAAAATAACTTAACATTAGAACAAATTTACATGTTACTAATTAGGATATATAACCAAATCTTTTAACCATTGTTTTTTGATTAAAAAATACAGTAAGAACATTCTAGCATAAAAAGTGGTTTACCAGTCTAAAACATCTTACTGCATCTGGATCATCCATATTTGCATCTGGCATCCCCCCCCCCCCAACATCCATGTTTCCAACATTCGCACCTTCAACATTCAGGTTTTCATTATTTTGGCCTTCATCATTTAGTTCTACATTATCTAAATCTTCACCATCCAGGTCTCCATTATCCGGACCTTCATCATCTAGATCTTCACCATTTATAATGTCAGCAATTATACCTTCTAGGTCTATATTATCCAGACCTTCACCATCCAGGTCTGCATCATCCAGACCTTCACCATCTATGTCTTCATTATCCAGGTCCCCATTATCCGGACCTCCACCATCTAGGTCTGCATTATCCAAGCCCTCATTATCTATGCCAATAAGTACCTCTTCACGTAGTCTCATATCCTCTAAAAGCCACACAGTAACAGCGCATAAAAATAAAAATGCTGAAAAGACTGCCATAATCAAACCTTTATGAGCGTCTCCTTCAGGATCATCAATAAAATCTTCCACGGGAAATAGCATACACAATACCTTCAATTAACATAAATAATTAAATAATATAAACTATTTAGAAAGAAACAAACACTAGCTGATTTATCAAAAATATTGTAACTAAAATAGATAACACTATATGGTTAACTGGTATTTTATTACATCAAAGTAATCCACAATAAAAAATTGTACAAGAAAATAGTTAAAACATCAAAATAACAACTACTATAAACAGCTAATTTAACTCCGGCTCAATTGTTGAGATACCACACTTTCTATACTTAAATCTACACCTTCGCGATGACCTTCATTTATTAAATCATCAGCACTAGCACCTTTACCTTGGGCAGATGCATCATCATTTGTTTCGTGATCAGTACCATCTGTTTTACTCTGTTCGCCATTAACACAATTTAAGATACTAATGTTCCTTTGAAACATGCTAACAAGCACCATCACTATCATAAGTACAAAGACAACACCAATAATTATACCAACACAATTATTATTCATATAAACACATACACTAAAACTACTTTAAGTAACAAATTGTATCACGCAAACTGCATAAGATAAAAAAACACATTTATCAAGGACATTTAGGAAACATAACTATATACTACCAACAGGGTATTCTACCAATGCAAGAGTGACATTCTTATTGCTAAGAACTTTTACTTTGTCATGTTATTTGTTATGCACCCATACTGCTATATAATCCAAAAAATTCTAATAACAAAACTACACACACTTTAAGATCAAATTACTTCTAATAATTTAAAGCAGGAAGAAAATAGTACACAAATACACCTTATCAATGCAAATACACATTTAAACATGTTATCAATTTCAACAATCACATAAACCACACACTAATGTTTTTTTAAATCATAAAATTGCACATAGCATATTGTTTTCTATGTACTTTAACACAACCTTAAAATATTGGAAGTTCCACTCATAGAACGGTCAAAAATTGACTCACCATTGACCATTACAAATTATGGATACAATTCTCTGCATTTTTTGCTTATTGTAATATACCAACTACAGACCAAAATTGCCATTTAACCTTTTTGATTGTATATACTACTCAGCTGTTGTAAATTCAATTCTTGCACTTCTTGTCGATGATCTCCATGCATTTGTCCCAGCCGATTCCTTACTTGTTCTTCAATGCGTATTCTATCCATTTCCTTTTCAAGACCCATAAACCCACAAGAAGCAAGAGCTGAAGGCTGCCCTCTTCTATCATCATGACTTCCATCACCAGGTCCACGCTGACCGTACTTACCGCGAGATAATACTTCTTGACACATCGATATCATTATAAGAATCGCTAATAAAACTATAATAGCAATAAAAATGCCTATAACAATTTCACCCTTTTTATCCATATAAACACCTAAAAACACACACTAAATTTCTCTTTTACTCTATTATTATAGAACCACTGCCTTACCATTTTTTTACATGAAATTGTTTAGCTAATCATATAAACAACAGCCTATTCAATAGGTCTACATCTAAAACTGATAGCTAAAGTTTACTTTCATACTATCATTACCTTTTTTAATACATGAATAGAGTTTCATTAAAACCATCCATGCCAAAACAAGGACTGCTACAAGAACTATAATACTAGATACACATATAAATTCAAATACACTAAACTCTTATATTCATGCTATTTAATCCTTTAATTAACAACTATCCACCACCTACTATCTGTCCTGAGCGCGAAGACTGTACTGTTTCTACTACCATGTCATGAAAACCTAAAACAAGTTGCTGCACTCTATTTCTGCTTAGTTGCCGTTCATTTTGTCCATCATCATCAAGACCTTGAGATTCATCAGCTAATGACGCGTCTTCTATATCAATATCATGTATTACTTTACTACCAATTTTTTGTAAACAAGCAAAAACTATTACCGCAAGTAACACACTAATGACAACTATCCCCAATATAATCATAGAAATAGTCAATGCACTATCAGTCTTCCACACACGAATACTCAAAAACACACACTAAACTTTTCATAAACAATTATATCACTTAATTTTTCAATTAACAAGTATACGGCTATAAAATACACAGTAGTCCTTACTGTCACACTGTTATTCTATCATCATACTACTCCTATTATCTCCTTCAAAATCTGATTATCTAAACTCTTCAAGTCAACAAACCATAAGTTGTTTACAATCGATTTCTGGCTTTCACATCTTACTCTTTCGTTATCATCACTTACCACATAGTCAGCCTTCCCACATATTACAACAATCCAGAGTCATTCCCAACATACAAGATATCACTACAATTAATTATGACCTCATCATGTACACAGCAAAAATTTCATAATTGTTTTTCATACAAATATTTCAAAACATCTAAATATATTCTTTTACCATGTAATTTATTCCCGACCCACTCCTATACCTTGGTTACTGCATTAATCTTGTACTCGTTACACCATCACCACCATTTTTCTCTAGTCTTGTTGTTATCTCTCATCTAGATGTTGTCTACTTGATTATCTAACACAACTTTTTCAAGGTATTCAAGCACTACTCTGTGCAAAGTTTCCAGACCATTACCATTTTCTTGCTTAACCATTACCTATTCTGCTACCTGCAATATAATCAATGACAGGTTATATAATACACTAACAAATCCCTCACTTAATATATCATGCATAGCAAGTGACAACATTAAGTGATTAGTAAAAACCAACTTAACATAATTCTAATGTAATTTATATCAATTTGTAAAATACAGAAATATTACAAAAATGCACTTTTCTCTGTCACTTTCTCTTCAACAACAACATTTTTAGATATAGTACTTAAAGACATTTCTTCGCAATCAATACTACAAGAAGAACCACATACATTAGGTACCACCCCACTACGTAATTCTTCACTAATATTACTAACAGGAAAATTCCCACCTTCTCCTATATCAATATTAGTTTGTTGCCTTACTATATCTCTCACAACATTACGACAGACAGCTTTTGATGCATTTTTACAATTAATACCATTATTCTGACCTTCTATTTCACTAAAAAATCTACGTAGCATGAGATCACGACTTCTTTCTTCTCGAAAACCACGCATAAAGTGATAACAAATATGACGCATTACACAAACAAACCCAATAGCAACCATACAATAGATAAATACATTCAAACCATGACTTGAATCAATTGCACTATTATTAGTACTTATAAGCACATTATCAACAGTACTATTTGCAACATAAGTAGTATAACTATTGGTTGTAGTTAATGTATCATGTAATGTACTAGATTCTGTCACTGCATGTGTATTACTACTGAAAAAAGGAATAACATAATTAACCACAGCATTATATACTACTGTTGCATTACTACGTATTACTTCTAGTGTACTATTTGCAGCATTATTAAAAAGACTTGAAGTAATAGAAGAAAATATATTCCCTACAGAACCTAGGAATGACATCAGTAAAAATTATAATGACACAACAATCATTGATTATAGCATAATATTTATAAGAGATCATTTGTTTAAATAATACTACAAAGTTAAAACCCATCTCTTCTTTATAAAATACTTTCATACAATATATAAACACAGTAAAACAATAACATGTATCATATTTAACGAATTCTACCTACATCATTACCTTAATCAACAACCTACAAATATAAAAACATATTATCAATACTTAATACATATTCGTAAACATTTTTCTCCACAATAATCAACATTTATACTTTTATAGGAAGAAATGTGAAACAATTAATATCTATTAAATATTGATATAAACAACCTATACAGTATATAGTACATATCAGTATCGGTACTATACAACTCTCCTGTATCAAAAGAACTGTTGAGACAACATATATCAACAAAACTGATAAATGAAGCAACCACAGAAATTTACCAAACACTAAGCAAAATTATTTAAATATTTCATTTTAATATGAAATTACATATTCTCTTGTACTAAGAGAATCATCGACTTAAACACACATAACAGCATTGACAAAATAATCATTAAAGTAAGATTTGCACCAATGCATATTCAAGATTAAATGATATATTCCCTTGTACTAAGAAAATTATGCCTAACATCCACAAAACATAGAAAAATGTAAGCTATAATAGAAAAATACTACTAACATAAACCATCTTTTTCTAACAAATATTACCATACTTAATTAAGATCATTAGCAGAATACACTACACACTCTCTATTATTACTAGGAGAACTAATTAATGTTTTTGGAAAATGTACTTCTTCTATTCTTTTTTCTCGCAGTTCAACATCATCTATTTGTTGTAGTTCTATTTCATCAGTAACAGTATTACAAGCAGCTGTGCCAGAAGTACTAGGTTCAGCAGATTGATCCATCTTTAATGCATTAGGACTCCGAGAACACCTCATATACCTTTCCCGTAACACAGTCTCATTAAGATTAAGCCAAAACATACATATTCCTATCGCAACTGCAATCAAAATCCCAGCTATAATCACAGCAATGGCAATTATATCATCTTGAGTTCTTCCATTACTATTAACACTACTATCCATTAAACCAGTCCGATTGACATCAGTATCATTAAAAAGTTGATCAAAGAAATTTAATCCAAAATCATCACTAGAATTTACAACATTGAAGGTTGAAGATTTTAAATCACTGAACATATAAACAATCCTTTTCTATTAAACAATATCATTAAAAAAATTAATATACATTTATAAATAAAAATATATTTATTAATAAATTATTACAATATTGCTAACTTTATAAAAAAGCAAGTTAATCTTTTAATTATTTTTAACACATAATCTTTTTAAACTTTTATCATTGACGTTCTTTGTTCAGTACATTAGGATGTTGAATTCTACCATTCTATACATACAATATGTTTAAAGGTATAGTCGAGGATATCGGCACTGTTGTCCAAGTATGCAATACAAAAAACCGTGATAGGAGAATTTCAATTAAACCAAGTAATTTTAGGTTTTTAAGTGAAACAAAACTAGGCGATTCTATAGGATGTTCTGGTATTTGTTTAAGTGTAGTAGAGTTAAATGATAATTATTTTGTTACTGATGTTTCAGATGCAACTTTATCTATTACCAATGCTACACATTGGGAAGAAGGAACTAAGATTAACCTAGAATTACCGATAAGAATAACTGATAGACTAGATGGGCATCTTGTACAAGGGCATGTTGATGGCGTAGGAAAAATCACATCAATCATTAAAGTAAATAGCTCTCATAATATAGAGTTCCATGTGCCAGATACTTTGCTAAAATACATGATAGTAAAAGGATCAATTGCAATAAACGGAGTATCATTGACTATCAATGCTATATCTAATGGAGTATTATCAGTAAACATTATTCCTCATACCTGGGAAAAGACAGTTTTTCAATATAGTCAAGTAAACGATATTGTGAACATAGAAGCAGATATACTCGCAAAACACTTAGAACAATTGTATGCATATAATACCAAAACATAGCTATATTATTTACTATAATATAAACCTATAAATGAACTTTTATTAATAAATACTAAATGAAAGACATATGCTGATAATTATCCAATATAATAAAGCATGAAAGTTTTACATATAACATTGTTATAAAAATTATAAATGCTAAAACTATAAATACTCAATATCCAGTTAAAATTCTATCAACAAGCTCCTGTACTGTAGGAATATAACCATCCTTATAAAACTCATCCTGTATAAACTTATATGCGTTATGGCCAGAAAACATAAGCTCATGTTCATGATCTGCACCAGCAATAATATTTTGTAAGGTTTTCTGAATACAAAAACTACGAACATCTGGTTTAATACCAGTGCTGTAGTCTCCATGATCTTTCCAATTACTAAATTTACAATGACTTAAACATCCCATACAATTTATTTGATCTTCCCTAATGCTTCGTGACTTACTTTGCGTAACAAATATCAAAGTATTATCTGGTGTTTTCAAAGCATCTGTATAACCCATTGCAATCCAAGATTCTGATAACTTCTTATCACACGGATGCACATACACTTTTCTTCCTCTACTACCAATAGAGAGTTCCGCGCTGCACTCTTCAGTCATTTCATTTTCAAACGCAATCTGACGTTCATTACGTGCTTGTAATTCTTTTATAAATTCATTTTTAACTGCAGAAGAATAAAACCCTGTAGGGCTAAACTTATTCAAAAATACATCACCAGGCTTTAAAGACATTAATTTCTTCTTCCATTCAGCAGAGATTGGGCTTTCTTGAGTCAACAAAGGCCTTGTTCCAAATTGAAATGCTATAGGTCCAATTGCACTATTGTCCAACCATGCTTCCCAATCCTTTAGATGCCAAACACCTCCTGCCATGATTAACACAACATCAGACAACCCAACTTCATTCATATATGTACGCACTGCTGCAACCCTTTCAAAAGGATCTTGCGGACTATCAGGAGACTCACTATTACTAAGTCCATTATGCCCACCTGCCAACCAAGGATCCTCATACACAACACCACCAAGAAGTGTTTTAGAAAATTTCTGATAAGAACGCTGCCATAAAATTTTAAATGCCCTCATTGACGACACAATTGGATAATAATAAACTTGATATTGAGAAGCAATTTCAGCTAATTTATATGGCATACCAGCACCACAAGTAATACCATGAATTAACCCTCTTGCTTTTTCAAGCACACCATGAAGTACACGCTGCACACCTCCCATTTCCCATAGTACATTCATATGTATTCTTCCTAACCCTTTCGATATCTCATGAGCCATCTTAGCCTGACTAACTGCTGCATCAATGCTATAGTTTATTAATTCATTATGACGTTCTAATCTGGTTTTACCACGATATATCAAAGGAATATGCTCCCCATTATCATCAATTAATCTAGCGCATGCCCCAGAAAAAGTCCCCACAGCAGAAGCAGCAGCAAAAGCACCTGAACTTTTACCATCACTCACACCTATACCTTTACCACCTTCTATTATTGGCCAAACACTTTTTCCAGAAATTAATACCTTATTAATTTTTTTACGCAAATTTAAACCTTAATCCATTAACAATAACTATATACTTTCTACTATAGGTGAGAAAATTAATCTGTTACTTTTATCACCTTTTTCATAATTTAACAAGCAATATCAATATCACAATAAACCATTCAATTTCTCCTCTCTTATACGAAAAACGATAGATATTTATTATAAATTCCATATATCCTAACAAAAGAACTAGCAAATCCTAAATCCTTACTATTAGTCAATGATACCAAACTATTTTACTAGAATATAAATATTGCATATTATTACTGAGTATTAAATGTTAAAAACACCGCATAGATAATATTTTCAATCAACAAATATTATAACAAACATACTGTACAAAAGCTATCCAATATATTTTTCTGTACAGAAAAATATATTTGTAAATCAAAATTTGTAAAATTATTAGAAAAAACACTTTTTGAAAATTCTTCAAAGTTACTACAAATCATAATTCCCACATACCAATATTTTATTATATTTGTTGCTGTTATATCATTAACTGTATACACTATAACACATTAATTTCTTATTTTTTTTAAAGTCATGTCACCAAGTATTACACAGTTTAGAAATAACTTTACGATAATAACTGATACAATGCCACATGTAGAATCTGTATCTATTAATATTTGGATCAATGTTGGAAGCAGATACGAAAATACAAACATAACTGGCATATCACATTTCTTAGAACACATGGCTTTCAAAGGGACTAAAACTCGTACTGCACTTGATATAGCACAAACCTTTGATGACATTGGTGGAAATTTTAATGCACACACAGATAGAGAACATACTGTTTATCATGTAAAAACATTAAAAAGAGATATTAAAATAGCTATAGAAGTTCTTGCAGACATAATACTAAACTCACAATTTCCACAAGAAGAAATAGATAGAGAAAAAGGAGTAGTATTACAGGAAATATATCAAACTAATGATTCTCCTACTAGTATAATTTTTGATAAGTACATAGAGGCGGCTTACCCTAATCAAATATTTGGGAAATCCATTCTAGGTACTCCAGAATCAGTTACTAACCTTTCCAAAGAAGATCTCCAGACTTATATGAGTGAATATTATCATGCTGGAAACATGTTATTATCAGTAGCTGGGAACATCACACATGAAGAAGTCATTGATTTAGTATCCCAATATTTTTCTAAAATGAAAAAATCAGCACCTAAAACAGCAGCACCATCAGTTTACTATAGTGGAGAATATAGAGAAATAAGAAACCTAGAGCAAGTACATTTAGTCATAGGATTTCCTAGTGTTTCATATAAAGATGATCAGTTTTATACTGTACAAATTTTAGATTCAATATTAGGAAATGGCATGTCATCACGTCTTTTTCAAAAAATCCGTGAACAACTAGGATTAGTATACACAATATCATCTTTCAATTCCAGTTACAGTGATAATGGTATTTTCTCCATATACGCAGCAACAGATAAAAACAACTTAATTCAATTACTTACTACAATAGCTTCTGAAGTAAAAAACATTACCATAAATCTAGAAGAAAATGAGATCACAAGAGCAAAAGGTAAATTAATTTCTGAGATACTAATGTCAAGAGAAAGCACTACTGCACGTGCTGAATCGTTAGGATATTATTACTCTCACTATAACAGATACATTTTAAAAGAAGAACTCATAAAGAAAATTTCTGCAATTACACTTATAGATCTTCAAAATTGTATCCATAACTTATTAGGTAGCAATAATAAAATAACATTAGCAGCTATAGGCCAGATTGAGAATTTACCTTCTTATAGTGATATAGTGCAAATGTTTCATATATAACAGATGCAGTATTTAATACTTATAAAACCAAATAGGCTTATTATTAAGAAATTATTACAAAGTTTATACATGAGTATATCTATTCTTAGACATTAATTCGAAATACCATAGGGTTATATAGCTGTATTATGTATCTTTACTTCAAAATAAGTGGCAAGAACTATATGGCACTAAATTATACAGTAGAATATATTAACAGATTAATTATAACACAAACGCATCACACATCTTTATTGTAATTATATAACTCAAAGTTTATCATATATAAAATATAATGTATAATTGCAAACACTTGTATAAGGTTTACTACTAATAGATGCACTACGCATCCTATAAAATTATATTAATATAAGACTTTCACACACAATACATATATATCTGTAAATACTTAACTTAAAATTTTTATAGTTAAAAGTACACCTTGATACGTGCTTGATCAATTTTATTAATAGTTAAGATCTCCCACTAACTAGAGAATAATTTGGATGTAACATTATTAATTCATCAATTACTTCGGAAAAGCTTTCAATATCATGAGATTTATCATACTTCTTTCCATTAATAAAAAATACAGGAGTAGCATTTACTTGTAATTTTCTATTTGCAACAAATTTTTCTTGAATAATATAATTCATGATATCTTCATCACTAATGCATTTCTCAAACCTTTCATCACTTATATTACTAATCTTTGCAATATTGGATAACACACCTAAATCCTTATAGTTAGTCACTAGTGCTTCTATTGAACTAAATACGGCTCTAGCATAAGTAAAAAATCTATTAGCAGTATTGTAACACGTACCTAACATAGCAGCCTTTAATGAAATATAATCTAATGGAAAATTCCTAAAAATATACAGCACTTTTCCTGTTTTAATGTACTTACGCTCTAACTCTGGAAATACATTCAATGTAAAATATGCACAATGCATACAAGAAAACGAGGCGTATTCTATTATTACAACTGGAGCCTTTGTATTACCTACAAAACGATCATTAGGTAATAAACTTAATAATTCTTTAGCAGTAATATCGTCACTTAACTTAACAAGAGTATCAGAATAAAACTCTTCTATAAGCTCTTTCTGACTATCAGAACAAAAAGCAAAACTAAAAAAGGACACCACTGCTAACAAACAAAATAGCTTCCCTAGTATTAAAAATTTCATAATATAAAAAACCTGTAGTTAATTTAATTTAACTACAAATTACTACAAGTCGTCTTAAATCACAAATTAAATTATACTTAACAAAACTACTTTTCAGTATGTTGACCATTATCATTTTGTCCATCAGCATTCTGCTTTATTTGAGATTCATACATTGCCTTAAAGTCAACAACATCAAGCATTAACGGAGGAAATCCACCTGTAGCAGTAACCCTAGAAATCAATTCTCTAACAAATGGAAACAAAATACTTGGAGCAGAAACTAATAACATATCTCTCATATCTTGCTGGCTTAATTCCTCTTCATTGTTTGTATCACTATTTTCAATAGAAAACACACCACAATACTTAACCTCACAAATAAATGCTACTGTAGTACTAACACGAGCTTCAGCATTAACTTGCAGCGTAACTTCATACAATGGTTCTACTTTATTGTCTAAAGATTGCTCATTTTCTTGACCTTGTGCTTTTACTGGAAGACTTACAGAACTAACGTTAACAGAAATATTAATTTCAGGTGGAGTTTTACTAATCATTACAAAGATTTGAGGAGAATTTTGATTCTCAAACGAAAGATCCTTAATATATTGACCCTTAACTTTCAATTTATACGACATACTAATAAGCTCCAAAGTAAAATAATGTAATTAATTATTGATTAACGTACACTAAGCTATAATATTAATTGAGTATACATAGTATATACTTTTGTCAATAAAAATTAGGATTATATGGTTGAATTAGCAATATATGCATTGTTAGCAGCATTCATTTTTTTCCGATTATACAACTCTCTTGGAAAAACTTCAGGACTACAACCAAACAACTACTCACAAACTATAAGCATGGTAGTAGAAGACACACAAGAATACGATGATGTTGAAGTTGAAATAGAATCCGTAATGGATACTTGTGATAAAAATGAAAAATCAATAATCAATCAAATCAAAAAGAAAGATAAAGAATTTTCACTCAAACATTTCATGAACGGATCAATAAAGGCATTTGAAATCATAATAAAGGCCTTTAATGAAGGTAATGTACATATATTGTCTATGCTATTAGATGCCAATTTATATAACTCATTTTCAGAAGAAATAGAAAATAGAAAAAAGCTCAATCATGTATATGAAGATATCATTGTATCAGTAATATCTCATAAAATAATAAAACTAGATCTTTCAGGAAACATTGCATACATCACAGTAAAGTTTATCACTGAACAAATAAACTTCGTAAAAGACAAAGATGATAATATAATACAAGGCAGCACATCAAAGATCAATAAGATTGAAGATGTATGGACTTTCAGGAAGGATATTACACTTTCCAATAAAAAATGGTACCTTAATGCTATTCAATCATAATAATTCCAACTAGACTTTAACAGTCTATATAAAAAATCTATACATCACTAATCAATTTGTTAAGTTTACAAATACATAAAAAACAAGACTCACATGCTGCAAATTCATATAACTTAAAATACCTTTAAAAATAGCACCTTTGTCATTCAACAAGCAGAATAATCTTAAACAAACCTGACATATAGTTCACACAAAAACTGACTAATATTAATCCATCTTTTTAATTTATTAAGCTCACACTATCCACACAAATTTATGTCACCTACAATATCTTGATTATTTTCAGACATTAAGATTTTACAATTGTTAATTATATGGTATGGCAACAATGTGAATTTTTTCCAATAATACCATAAAAATCATTTCTGACACTATAATAAACAGCCAAATTTATACTATCCTTAAAAAAAGAAATCATGATTCATTAATATCAATAATAAATGTAACATTAGGATACATATTAATGACAAAATAATTTAACAACACACCGATACAATTTGCCTATAAAACCTGAAGTTAACAAAGCAATACACAGTATACAAAACTGTCTACACTCACATTACTGAGGTACCCATATAATTAAATGCTGTTTTAAATACACAGCAGAGATAGATAATAATTCATAACAGATTACTACAAAATAACATGAAAACATATATGCAATAACAACTTCTTTCATGATCATAAACATACAAAATTAAGTATTCAGAACTACATTTAATTCACAATAAATGGAAAGAATAATTACAATACATTATTAGATCAACACAGATACCACATTTACACTTAAGACTGCACTACGCAAAACTAAGAGCATAAACAAACAAATTCAAGTCACAGCATGACATTATTAGCTTTATCTATCAATTAAGTAAATCATAACTAATACGTATGTTAAATAGCACAGCTCAAGTACTGTTAACAAGTTCTATAGTTTAAGTAGGAAAACACAGTTATACATAACTCCTATATTTTATTATAGACAAAATTACATACAACTGTATTTGTAGATAGTTACCTACTCTCCTTACTTGTATATTTAAGATATACAAATCCTACAATTCCTATTAACAGACCACCAGGAATAAATAACATAGATTTCAGCATCAATGCTTTAGTATACACTGGCTCTGAATCTATAATTTTGCCATCCCACAATATATCTATTACACAAGATATAGCAGTATGGAAGAAATAACCGAAAGCCATAGCTATCATGTTATTTACAGCAGTAGCTAACGCAACTACACTATCATTAACATAACTTAACACCTTACAAGTTGTAATGATCTGATATGCTGAAAAGAAGCCTACAAGGAAGAATAATAATGTTACCAATACAGCATTTGAGCTATTGATATACAATATTAAGAAAGAGATCAGCATACCAAAACCGCAAATGATAAGCAAATTCCAGCCATTAAATGACATGCTCTCTAACATATAAGGTAAAATAAATGCACCGAAGCACACACCAATGAATATTGTAGATGGAAGTAAAGCAGATGTTTCTTTATCCATATTACCTACCACTCTTAAAAACGAAGTTACCCATCCATCAGCAAAACCTTCCAAAGGTCCTATCATGAAACCAGCAAGCAAGCTGATTATAATAATGTACTTATTACATACAACCAACTTAACATTACTCAAGATGCTATTACCAGCTTCATCAATACCACTCTTATCATAAGGCAAAATAAAGATGTATAACAGCAATGCCATCACAGCACCCATAGCAATAAATATGAGGAATAAAGTTTCCCATCCCACTTTATCCAATAAAGATAAAACTGGCAATCCACCATACATTGCACCTAATAGTCCTATTATAATAGAAATACCAGACATTCTAGCAAATCTATTATTATAATACATATTAGCAACCTTAAAAAGGCCAAGTGCAGATCCAGCTGAACCGATACCTGTTACTATTCTCCCAATTTGGGCAAATAGCCACACATCAGATATTAACAATGGTACCAACCCAATAAATGTCAAAACAGCACAAACTGGTAATACTATTCTGGGGCCATATTTATCTAAAAAAATACCTATCGGTATATGTGCTAACGTGTATCCAATATAATACAATCCAGAGAACTGACCAAATGCTATAGCACTAATTTTAAATTTTTCTATAGATATAGATGCAATAACATTAGGAAGTACTCTCAATATATATTGATATGCATAAAATATTGATACTAAAAACCATGCTAAAAATTTTCTACTCAAAACATCACCTATAATTAATTTAAAAACGTTAAACTTAGTAAAGCTATAAAAAAACAAGACTCACATGCTATTCACAATTTATGACATTTGCAATACCTTTATTATTTTCAGATGTATAAGATTGATACCATCAACATCACAAATCTCATTGTTATCAGTAACTATATGGCAACGATGTGGATTCTTTTCAACAATATTATAAAAACCACTCCTTACCCTATAATAAAACTCTAGTTCAACAAATTCATATCCATTCTTACAAGATCTAGATAATGACTCATGAACATCAACATCAATAACAAATGTAATATCAGGGTACATATCAACAACAAGATCATTCAACTGACATATCAAATTACAATCAATTCCTTGGCCATAACCTTGATATGCAATTGTTGAATCAATAAATCTATCACAAATGACTATTTTTTTTTGTACTAAAGAAGGTCTTATTACTTTCATAAAATGTTCTCTACGCATAGCAATAAAAAACAATAATTCCGATAGATTATCTAAACCTTTAGTTTGAAATAATAAGTCACGCACTGTCTCATTTAATAAAGTGCCTCCCGGTTCTCTAGTCAACACAACATTGTTAACACCATATATCTTAGATAGATACTCTGTTAACAATCGTGACTGAGTAGTTTTACCAGAACCATCTATACCTTCAAAAGTAATGAACATAATAATCAATTAACCTTATTTAGATAAAAACACTTTATTATTTTATTAATTGAGTAATATGCAAGTAAGAATACCTAAGTTATTTACATTTATATAAGCTAAGTATGAATATACCAGTTTTTTACTACATTCTTGCAAGCATCATAGAGAAGATTTTATCAATATAAAAAAACCTATCAACTAAGGTAGCAATGCACAAAAAACTACAATGAAAAATAACAAAGGATAGTTACAAGCATATACCACATTCTACGCATCAACAAAATCGGCATTTACAGCAAAATGCTGCACTATGGAATCAATACAACTTGCCGTGTTAACACTAACAGCAGAAACATTTGGATTAATCCTTTTCACCAAACCAGATAGCGTAGTACCAGCACCAACCTCAATAAAACACGTACATCCTTGCTTTATCACATACAAAATACTTTCACGCCAACGAACTCTATTTACTAGCTGTTTAGCTATTAAATCTTTAATCATGAGACAATCAGTATATTCTGTCGCAGATACATTAGATACAACTTTGACTAACGGCATTTTCATATCTTCAATACGCTCAATAAATTCCTGTAATTTACCACATGCAGAGTTCATCAATGATGAATGGAACGGTCCACTGACTTGTAACTTTATAACTTTTTTTATACCAGTATCTTTTATTAAGTCTGGTAATTGCTCAAGAGCTGCTTTAACACCACTAACAACAACTTGACCATCACAGTTATCATTAGCAATTTCACAAACCCCATACTCTTGCGCCATTTTTACAACATTTTCTACATCCTTTAAGCTTCCACCTATTAATGCAGACATTCCACCATATCCTAGGGGTACCGCATCATACATAGCTTGGCTTCTTACCAGCAGAAGTTGTGTAACCTCATACAAAGTTAATGCGCCAGACGCACATAATGCTACACATTCACCTACTGAATGTCCTGCCATGTACTTTACCTTATTAAACAAATGTATTGGCTTACCTAGAACATACTCTATAGCACGCAATGTTGCTATAGAAGTGACCATTAATGCCAATTGCGCATTATCAGTTGAAGTTAAATTTTCGATAGAACCTTCGAACATTATTTTTGATAATTTTTTATTCAATATGTCATCCACTTCATGAAAGACATAACGAGCAACAGCAAAGTTGTCATATACATCTTTCCCCATAGATACAAACTGAGAGCCCTGACCAGGGAACATCAAAATCATCGTATATATCCTCGATTATCTACCAGCTATATAATATCCTGTTATAGTAAATTAGTCAAAAGAATTTACGTATCATTAAAGTCCCTCAATATAATTGACAAACGACACGTATAAATGCTACAAACATAGGTTACAATACTTAGTTACAAATATTTGAAAAGGTTTACAGAATGAAAAAAGGGATACATCCAGAAGTCAATGATATATTGACTATATTCACTAACGGAGAAGAAAGAAAAATGAAGTCCACCTTAGGTAAAAAGGGAGAATTAATAAAAATTCACCTAGAAAGTGACTGCTTTAACCACCCAGCGTGGAATCCAAGTTTGAGGACTGTTAGCAAAAAAAATAGTAAAGCTGCAAAATTTATGAGTAAATTTGGTGATCTAGATTTATAAAATTAATTCATACGCGTGTTTTTCTTGTAATTGCACATGAGTAAATACAAAAACATTGGATATCTGTTCTTTGATGGTTTTGATGAGAGTGCAGCTCTTGCTTTAGAGAAGCAATATGGTTTTATAGATATCAAAAAAAATGAAAATGCAATTATTGATTTACTTGTAGTAATAGGTGGTGATGGACTTATGCTTCATAGCTTACATAACTACATAGTCAATAAATATAATAACATACCAGTTTATGGTATCAACTATGGTACTGTAGGCTTTTTATTAAATCAATATTCAGATCATAACCTTATAGATCGTATTAATCAATCTGTCTCAACACAATTAACAGTGTTAAACATGATTGCTATCGATACTGATAAAAATCAGCATAATGCTATTGCTATAAACGAAGTTTCCTTATTTCGCAGTACTCATCAAGCTGCAAATCTACAAATAAAAATCAATAGCAGACTAGTAATGGAAAAACTAGTATCAGATGGTATATTAGTGTCAACACCAGCTGGCAGCACAGCTTATAATTTTTCTGCAGGAGGATCTATATTACCTTTAAGTTCCAATGTTTTATCCTTAACTGCAATCAATTCATTCAGACCAAGACGTTGGAGAGGGGCTATATTAACAAATTCCACAATAATAGAAATAGATGTTATTAACCCAAAAGTACGTTCTGTATCAGCAGTTGCTGACTATACAGAATTTCATAATATTACAAACATCAAGATAAAAAAAGATAATGATATCACTATTACACTACTGTTTGATAAAGGACACAATTTAGAGGAAAGAATTATTAATGAACAATTCTCTGCTTAAGTATATAGATAACTATTGGAAGCACTTTAAGTAAGAAAACTCTTATATCAGATTTACTTATTATGTCAACAACCAGATATGGTAATACGTAACAATTAGATTTTTAGTAATATTATTGCAAGAATAATTAAAAATTAATATACTCTATGAGAAATCTTTTACGGCAAATAAAGTGGAACTCTCTTATTCCTTCGACGATATATTAATCATTCCATCAGCGTCCGACATATTGCCTGCAGAAACAGATGTTACAACTTACATAACAAATGAAATAGAGCTAAAAATTCCTCTTATTTCTGCAGCAATGGACACAGTGACAGAAGCAAAACTTGCTATAGCATTAGCACAACACGGAGGTATAGGTTGCATACATAAAAATCTATCTATAGATAAACAGCTGCTTGAAGTCAGGAAAGTAAAAAAATATGAAAGTTGGATAGTATACAACCCAATTGCAGTTTCTCCTGATGATAGTTTAGCAGTAGCACTTTCAATAATGGAAGAATATAGCTATTCCGGAATACCAGTAGTAACAGATACAGAAAATGGTAAACTTCTAGTTGGCATATTAACAAATCGTGATGTAAGGTTTATTGAAGATAAAGGCTGTAAAGTAGCTGATATAATGACTAAAGACCACTTGATCACAGTTCCAGAAGGCATAGAGCGATCAGATGCAATAAAACTACTACACCAATACAGGAAAGAAAGACTTATAGTAGTAGACAACAATTATTGTTGCGTTGGTCTTATTACAGTAAAAGACATAGAAAAATTCAATCAATTCCCAAACTCATGCAAAGACAGCGGTGCAAGGTTAAGAGTAGCAGCTGCAGTAGGAACCGGTACAAAAGATGGAATAGAAAGAGCTGAAGCATTAATTGCAGAAGATGTTGACATAATAGTTGTAGACACAGCCCATGGACATTCTGAGAGAGTTTTAACAACAGTCAAAGAGATCAGGTCCGTATTTCCACATGCTCAAATAATTGGAGGGAACGTTGCAACAGCAGAAGGAACCCAAGCATTAATTGAAGCAGGAGTAGATGCTGTTAAAGTAGGGATAGGGCCAGGTTCAATTTGTACAACAAGAATCGTAACTGGGGTAGGTGTACCACAGTTCTCAGCAATTCTAAATTCTGCAAATGCATGTAAAAATAAAAAAATTAAAGTCATTGCTGATGGAGGCATTAAATATTCTGGAGATATAGCAAAATCCATAGCAGCAGGAGCAGATGTTGTAATGATAGGTTCTATTTTCGCTGGCACAGATGAAAGTCCAGGTGAAATTATAATCTACAATGGACGTGCATATAAGTCATACAGAGGCATGGGATCAGTTGGAGCGATGAAACACGGATCCGCAAGTCGTTATTTTCAGGAAAATAATCATAAATTTATTCCAGAAGGCATAGAAGGCAGAGTTCCTCTTAAAGGGCCAGTTGCAGGAGTAATACATCAATTAGTAGGCGGATTAAAATCTGCAATGGGATACACAGGCAACAGAAATATAAGTGATATGAAAACAAAATGTAAATTTACTAGTATCACGTCAGCAGGGTTACGCGAAAGCCACGTTCATGATGTAATCATCACTAGAGAGGCATCAAACTATGATCCACTAACATAACAATAAATATTCAAACCCAATGTATTCTGAAAAAACATCGAAACTAAACTAACTGTTACATATTAACATCATTTTCACAATACAATCATTATTACTACGACTTTACTACACACAAACAAAATACTACAACTTTAAGCTAACGAGCACATACAAAAAACATTTAAACAAAGTGACTATTATTATATCAGTAATATAACATTCACAACTCAATAACTATCCAAAAACATGAAATCATTATCTACTCATATGAATAGTCAAGATATCAAAATCACTATTGAAAAGCACCAATTGATGCAAAAGATTGAATATGCTAACTAAACCTTCACAACAGAATAACATTACAAAATTATTTAGGAATTGATTTATAAAGCATCACTACAGACATATCAAACTTTCACGTTGCAATTAAGATATAACTAATCCTAAATCATGATTAAAACTTACAGATAATAAAAAATGTGAAAAATATTTGGGCATAAATATACATCCATTAGTGCCGCACCAGCAGAAATTTCATAATGCAAATGCATAGAAAAACATCAAATCACAACCCTAAACATAATAATCAATGTATAATAACCTACTCCCAAATGAAATAAAACTTATTGTTGATAACATCACACACCAGCAATGCTAAACTATAGTTTTCACCTAACCCTCTACTGTGTAATACAAAAGTTAAAAAAATTTTTAGATGTTTACAAATTCTTATTCAAAAAATCTTTCAAAAGTAAATTATACTATTTTTTTCACAACCTATACAAGACACTCACAAAAATTAAATATTTTAGATAAGCACATAAAGAATTACTGAACTCTCAAAATAATATAATTCATTATTACCACAAAAAAGATTTTTTTAACAAAACTTATATTTACTTATAACATTCTAAACACTATAAAAAACCAAACATACACATTAACAAGTGAAAAAAGTGTTTAGGATGTACTATAATTATTTATAAGTTTCAAACAAAGATTTTAGAAAACTAAATTTTACCTGGCATTGATTAGAAGAATATTTTAAAATCAAACTTTATTAAAACTAAAACTTAAGTAAATTAGTAAAAAAGTTTTTAAATTTTATAATCTAAGATTTTCTTAAAAAACATATTTCACAAATGAACTGTATATGACATTTATTACAACACCTTAAAATAAAAAACTTTTAACTATACTAATGAATATTATCTAACACACCTTTACAAAAAGAATCATTGTAATAAAAGCCTATAATCGTGCTTAACAAAACATACCATAACAAGGCATAACACAAAAATAAAATACAAACAATAGAAGTAACAAATCAAATACGAGCAACAATTATGTACTCATATGATAAAATGAAATTTAAAATTAAATAACATAAGGTAAACATTAACAACATCACCTTAAAAGCAAAATACTAAGCTATAGTAAAATAATTATTAAGAATAGAGAAGTAAGCAAAAAAGATAATTACATAAAAGCCAACAAAGGATTTATAGCTTAACAAGGGTGGCAGTGACTTACTCTCCCATGCCTTAAGACAAAGTACCATCAGCGCTAGAAGGCTTAACTTCCAGGTTCGAAATGTAAGCTGGGTGTACCACTTCTGCTATTACCACCAACCCAATTAAACTATAAACCACAAATAAGCAAAAAGATGAGCTTGCAGTTTTAACACTACATATATTTACAAAATAAGTAAATCAATTGGGCTATTAGTACTGGTTAGCTACATATGTTACCATACTTACACACCCAGCCTATCAACGTGATGGTCTTTCACGGCCCTAATGGGGAAATCTAATCTTAAGGAAGGTTTCTTACTTAGATGCTTTCAGTAATTATCCTATCCATACTTAGCTACCCAGCGATGCTGTTGGCACAACAACTGGTACACCAGAGGTATGTCCAACTCGGTCCTCTCGTACTAGAGTCAGATCCTCTCAAATTTCCAAACGCCCACGGAAGATAGAAACCGAACTGTCTCACGACGTTCTAAACCCAACTCACGTATCACTTTAATCGGCGAACAGCCGAACCCTTGGGACCTACTTCAGCCCCAGGATGTGATGAGTCGACATCGAGGTGCCAAACGGTGTCGTCGATATGAACTCTTAGACACCATAAGCCTGTTATCCCCGGCGTACCTTTTATCCGTTGAGCGATGACCCTTCCATGCGGAATCACCGGATCACTATGACCGACTTTCGTCTCTGTTCGGCCTGTCGGCCTCACAGTCAGGCAAGCTTATGCCATTGTACTATAAAAGCTGATTTCTGACCAGCTCTAGCTTACCATCGCACGCCTCCGTTACTCTTTAGGAGGCGACCGCCCCAGTCAAACTACCCACCATACAATGTCCTAACCCCAGATTCTATGGGGCATAGTTAGATATCAAAAATGTAAAGAGTGGTATCTCAAGGTCAACTCCACTAAAGCTGGCGCTCTAGCTTCAAAGTTTCCCACTTATCCTGCACATCACATCCCTAACATCAATGTAAAGCTATAGTAAAGGTGCACGGGGTCTCTTCGTCTACCCGCGGGTACCCCGCATCAGCACGGGGAATTCAATTTCGCTGAGTCGATGTTGGAGACAGTGGGGAAATCGTTACGCCATTCGTGCGGGTCGGAACTTACCCGACAAGGAATTTCGCTACCTTAGGACCGTCAGTTTTACGGCCGCCGTTTACTGGGGCTTCGACTTGGAGCTTGCACCCCTCATGTTAACCTTCCAGCACCGGGCAGGCGTCAGACCCTATACTTCCACTTACGTGTTTGCAGAGTCCTGTGTTTTTAGTAAACAGTCGCTACCCCCTATTCTGTGCCACCTACACATGGTTGCCCACATATAGGCCACCCTTCTCCCTAAGTTACAGGTGTAATTTGCCGAGTTCCTTCAACATCGTTCTCTCAATCGCCTTAGTATACTCTACCTACCTACCAGTGTCGGTTTACGGTACGGACTTATAAACTTAAGCGCTATTTCCTGGGATCTCTTCAAAGCATGAGCCAATCCAATAAGGCCCACACTAACACAAAATCCGTCACGCTTAAAAGGTTCAGGAATATTAACCTGATTTCCATCGACTACTCCTTTACGGCCTCGCCTTAGGATCCGACTAACCCTGCGCAGATTGACTTAACACAGGAAACCTTAGGTTTTCGGCGAGAGTGGCTTTCACACTCTTTTACGCTACTCATGTCAGCATTCTCACTTTTGATACCTCCAGCAGCCCTCACGGACTACCTTCACAGGCTTACAAAACGCTCCGCTACCAGACCTAACTTTCATTAGGAATTCGCGTCTTCGGCATATGGCTTGAGCCCCGTTACATCTTCGGCGCAAGAAAACTTATTTAGACAAGTGAGCTGTTACGCTTTCTTTAAAGGATGGCTGCTTCTAAGCCAACCTACTAGCTGTATTGGTCTTCTCACTTCCTTCCACACTTAGCCATAATTTCGGGACCTTAGACGGCGATCTGGGCTGTTTCCCTTTCCACTACGGACTTAGCACCCATAGTGTGTCTGCTGTATAACTACTTATTGGTATTCGGAGTTTGATTGGATTTGGTAAGAGGATGAGTCTCCCTAGTCCATTCAGTGCTCTACCCCCAAAAGTATATAGTACAACGCTCTACCTCAATAGATTTCGCGGAGAACCAGCTATTTCCAAGTTTGATTGGCCTTTCACCCCTAACCACAACTCATCCAATACTATTGCAACAGTAACAGGTTCGGTCCTCCAATGTATTTTACTACACCTTCAACCTGGCCATGGTTAGATCACTTGGTTTCGGGTCTAATCCATTAAACTAAACGCCCTATTCAGACTCGCTTTCGCTGTGCCTACACCTAACGGCTTAAGCTTGCTTAATAGATTAACTCGCTGACCCATTATGCAAAAGGTACGCTGTCACCCTAATAAATATAGATGAGATTGCTCCCAAAGATAAATATAAGGCTCCAACTGGTTGTAAGCATTCGATTTCAGGGTCTATTTCACTCCCCTCCCGGGGTTCTTTTCACCTTTCCCTCACGGTACTTGTCCACTATCGGTCGTTAAGGAGTACTTAGGCTTGGAGGATGGTCCCCCCATCTTCAAACAGGATTTCACGTGTCCCGCCCTACTCAAGGATCTATAATCTTTTTACTTATACTGGGCTATCACCATCTATGGCTACTCTTTCCAAAGTATTCTAATTTTTAACTATAAACCACTGGCCTGATCCGCGTTCGCTCGTCACTACTAACGGAGTCTCTTTTGATTTCCTTTCCTCTAGCTACTGAGATATTTCAGTTCACCAGGTTTGCTTTACATATCTATGTATTCAATATGCAATAATCAATAAATTGATTAGGTTTCCCCATTCAGAAATCTGCGGATCAAAATTCGTCTGACAATTCCCCGCAGCTTATCGCAGCCTACCACGTCTTTCATCGCCTCTTAACGCCAAGGCATCCATCAAATGCTCTTTATTATTTACTCATTTGCTATATATGCAGTATTAAAACTACATTTATTTATTATACTCTTAGCTAATTGAATTGATTGATGATTAATATCATCAACCTTACCATTTAATTAATCTTTTTGCTTACTTGTCAACCAACAAGATACATAAC
Source organism: Ehrlichia minasensis (assembly GCF_004181775.1). Lineage (NCBI taxonomy): Bacteria > Pseudomonadati > Pseudomonadota > Alphaproteobacteria > Rickettsiales > Anaplasmataceae > Ehrlichia > Ehrlichia minasensis. The sequence goes on along the minus strand of NZ_QOHL01000007.1, from coordinate 15,880 downwards.
ACAATATGTATCCCATGAGATATAATTTTTAACGACATATTCATCTTATGTCAACACTTATTTTTTATTATTTGCATCTTATTTTAAAAATGAATAAAAAAATATCATAACCACATGTCAATTTATACTTACAAACTATGATACCTTATACACTTAATATAAGTCAACTCAAAGAAAAATTTACAATGTGCTATTATCATTTTAATAGCACTAGCAATAATTATTTAATATGTGTACATGGCATAACGAGAAACGCTAGGGATTTTGATTACTTAGCAAATGCTCTATCATCCAATTATAAAATCATCTGTCCAGATATTGTAGGAAGAGGTAAAAGTTCATGGTTACAAGACTACCAATTGTACACTTACTCAACCTACTGTAAGAGTATAGTCTATCTACTTAGACATCTAAAAATTGATAGGGTAGACTTTTTAGGCACATCAATGGGTGGAATAATAGGAATGTATTTAGCTGCGTACTTCCCTCATTTAATCAATAAACTCATTATTAATGATGTAGGACCATCTATCAGAACATCAACTTTAAAAAAAATTTCTCAACACATAAATATTAACCCAACATTTAACACAATTGACGAAGCAGCAGTATATATAAAAAATTTACTAACTAACTTTGGCATCAAGCAAGAAAATCACTGGCAACATATCATTACGCATAGCATTACACAAAATACTAATAATACTTACTCATTAGCATCAGATCCTAAAATAGGTCTAGCTTTAAATGAAGACATCAGTAAGATAAAGAGTGATACATGGAATATATGGAACACATGGGACAAAATACAGAGCAAAATATTAGTTATACACGGAAGTTTGTCAGGTGTTTTAACACATAGTACATTAAAAAAAATGCTACTCTCAAAACAAAATATTGATTCCATAGAGTATCGTGACATAGGCCATGCACCAGCATTAATGGATGACTATCAAATACAGGATATAAAAAATTGGTTGTTAAGTTAGCGTAACACAGTAAATTATATAATATATTGTAAGTAGATTAACAATTATTTTAATCATTAACACTTATCATAAATTATTAGTGCAATTACATTAATAAATATACACATTTAACACATAATTAGTTGTTGCGGTGTATTAATAAATAAGTTAGCAATATTTTGATATAAAATAAACTGATAAATATATCACGTATTAAGTTCATCACATTTTAGGTAATACATGACAAAAAAACATTCTAATAACTTAACAAATGAACAGCTAATAAATTGCTATTACAGTATGCTATTAATGCGTAGATTTGAAGAAAAGTCTGGTCAGCTCTATGGTATGGGTCTGATAGGAGGTTTTTGTCACTTATACATAGGGCAAGAAGCTATAGCAGCAGGTATACAAAATGCTATTACAGAAGGAGATGCTATTATTACTAGTTACAGAGACCATGGATTCATGCTTTCCGTAGGAACAGATCCAAAATATGTAATGGCAGAATTAATGGGCAAAAGCACAGGGTGCTCAAAAGGCAAAGGCGGATCAATGCATATGTTCAATATAGAGAAGAATTTTTTTGGAGGTCATGGCATTGTTGCCGCACAAGTACCAATAGGCACAGGTATTGCACTTGCAAATAAATATAAGAAAAATAATAACGTTGTATTTACATGTTTTGGAGATGGTGCAGTTAACCAAGGCCAAGTTTACGAAGCTTTTAATATTGCTGCACTATGGAAACTACCAGTAATATATGTTATAGAGAACAATGAATATGCAATGGGTACATCTGTATCTAGATCATCTTATATAACAGATTTATATAAAAAAGGCGAAAGTTTTGGTATACCAGGATATCAAGTAGATGGTATGAATTTATTTGCTGTAACACAAGCTGCAATTGATGCAGCAAACCACTGCAGATCAAACAATGGTCCAATACTATTAGAAATGAAAACTTATCGTTACAGAGGACATTCCATGTCAGACCCAGCAAAATATAGATCAAAGCAAGAAGTAGAAGAAATAAAAGAAAATAAAGATCCAATTACTCACTTAAAAAATTATTTAATATCTAACAATATTGTATCTGATGAAGCATGTAATAAATATGATAAAGAAATACGCAATATAGTCAAAGAAGCTGTAGATTTTTCACAGAATAGTAGTGAGCCTGACATTAATACGCTGTATACCGATATATATCAAAACTAATATATGTCAAATATATTTACAACTTGCATTATACTATGTATTAGACAAGTATAACTAAGGTTGTTGTACTCTTTGATAATTTCAAAACTTTTTAAATAGATTATCAAGTAATGTAAAGCACTGTTTTACTACAAATCACTGAAGTAAGTGTGGGTTAGAAGACTAATAAAGCTGAATAATTTGCAATAGTGCAACAATAAGCTTAAATCACAACAATATATTGTTTTCAACAACTCATTACAAAATTTATCTAATGCACATTTATTACTAATTTTTAACAATTATAAAATGCTAATATAACATTTAAGTAAGTCATGGTTTATAACACATTGTTAGCTTAAATTAAGAGTACTAACTCGTAACAACTTAATAGAAAACTGCCTAATACTAACCGTCACTAACTATTTAGTAATACAGAACAATGATATTATCAGCTTAAAACAGCAACATTTTAAATACATTGTCTGAGATAACTCACTCAAAATTAGTCAAACGTAGAATAATGAACATAATACCAAATTTAAAGTAATCCTTTAAACACATTGCTAATCTAGATTACAGAGTATTAATAATTTAATCAGCAAGTTTATCTAAACAGGGTTATTAATCATACAAAACACTTCACTAAGATTAACACACAAACAATCTTCCATAGTAATTTTATCAATTTTTAACATGCGTATTTTATGATTTTACATACTAAATTTGCATAGACTTGTTGCAAGTTGTAAGATTAATGTTACAATGAGACGTTGTATATTTTACTACATACACAGATGAGAAACACAGCAATAGTTTTTGTCTTGATTTTATTTAATAGCGCAATTTGTTTTGCTAAACAAGAAGTACGGTCTATAGCACAGGACAATCACATCAAAGTTATGACTTACAATCCTCATGCTATACATAAATACACAGGGTTTTACGGGTATCAGTCTAGCATACTATTTGAAGAAGGCGAGAGCATAGATACTATATCTATGGGCGATTCAACTGGATGGCAATTAATGCCAAAAGGTAATAGGTTATTTATTAAACCTGTAGCCGATAAGGCAGACACAAATGCAACTATTATTACAAACAAGCGTGTGTACTATTTCGAATTTTTTGCAGAAGAAGCAAAAGGATTGGATGATCCAAGATTAGCTTATGAAGTTAGGTTTCTATATTCTTCCACTGAAAATCTTGTTGGAGAAGATAGTTCAGGTATGATATTCCCAGTTAGTCAGCCTGCAATTCCAGACTTAACTGATACTGAAGTTGCCAAAAAAGGGTTGAATTTTGATTATCTAGTATCACATAATAGAGGAAGTCAGAGAATTGTACCACTTAAGATTTTTGATGATAATCAGTTTACTTACATGCAGTTTGCACATATTAATGCAGATCTACCTTCAATCTTTACTGTAGACTCTGAAGGATATGAGTCATTGATTAACTTTAGAGTATCTGGCGATTATGTGATTATTGAACGAGTTAGTGATGTATTCACTTTACGTTACGGTTCAGATACAGTGTGTGTATTTAACAATAAATATAAGAGAAAAAGTAGAGATTCACAATAAGGATATAATATATTGAGAATATTATTTAAGGTAATTGTGATACAGTAACAATAGTATCATCAAATAAGTATCAAAACCACTTATTTGCCCTAAATCTGTTTATTTGTATTATAAAATAACATGCTCACTTAAGATATTATGAACAACTTCTAAAATGTTTACATAATGTATGCTTATTCAATGCAGCAACAATAGATTTATTCAAATCAAGTAATGACTTGTTAAATTAGGAAAGTTGATTATTTGCATAAGAATATATACATCTGAATTGTCAAAACTATGCTATTTAACATTTAAAAATACTTTATATAAAACCCAACAAAATATTTTCACATGCACATTAACTCAATAAATTATAGAATACATATTTTAAACAATATTTTTTATCATTATTCTTGCGATAATTTACAACTGTTTTACAATATTGGTAAATTTTATAAGCATGGTATCGTAATGATCGAGCAAATTAGTGATAGTGATTTCCACAATAAGGTTATATCTTGCAATAAAGATATGCTAATTTTAGTGGATTTTTGGGCTCCATGGTGTGGACCTTGTAAGACTTTAGAGCCACAACTTGAAAAGTTAGCACAGCAGTACGCCGAACAGGTAAAAATATACAAGTTGAGCATTGAAGATAACCAAGATGTTGCTATTCAGTATGGAGTCAGTGCAGTACCAACTATTTTGATGTTTAAAAAAGGCAAAAAGCTATCACAAGTTATTGGAGCTGACATTTCAAAGATAATAAATGAATTAAACAGTCACATTTAAAGAGCTATAGGTCAAAAGTTTTATTTGATTTTTTTATCATCATGCCGTCTTTTGTATCTATTTATTAGGTATATATTTACTGATATATCAATATCACTAATTGCAATAAGATTTTAAGTAATCAAAGATTAAACCTGTTTGAGTACACTATAATAAGATATTACTAATATTAGAATATTTTTTCTAAAATCTGGTACATTGTGTTTTGTTTAAGCTCTATACAACATCGCTGCCACTATTCAAAGCTAGCAAGTGTAGTATGTAATAATTTGACATTCACATCCATTATCTATCTTATTAGGACCACAGATTTATAAGTAGCAGCAAATATTTATATTAAACAATTTTTATCAAATGACAAATCTATCTTACGCTTAAGTATGCACCAGCATAAATCACAAGTAATATCCTTAATTCAAATAGTTTTTTAATATCACAGTTCATTATCTCCAATATAATTTATCAGAAAATTGCACAGATACTCACAACTCAGAAAAATACTTATACAAATAATCTGCAAATGATATACCTATCTTAAGCTTAAGTATGTAATAGCATAAATCATAAATAATATCTTTAATTTAGATAATTCTTCAATCCCAAGTACATTACCATCAATACAGGTTACCAGTAAATTGAGTATATATGTTATAACCTAGAAATATGGATTTACTCTTCTTAAACTCAAACTTGTCTTAGAACAAATCACACTCAGTATATTTAAAATTTTTTAGACAGTTTTTAATAATATGAAAGTAAAACGTATCACCACAAATATATGTTACTGCTTGAAAATTAGCATACTACATACAAATATCCTACCATCAGTTCAAGTGCATTTCAGAATAAAGCATAATCATTACTATTAAAATATTTTAGATAGTTTTCTAATACTAAGTAAAGTGTACTATTACAACACCGATCATCTGACAATTAGCAAATTGTTACTATATCAGTGTAAGGAAGTTAGTAGAAACACTGTGAGTAATGACAACAAATATAGAATATGCGCGGTTCATAACTAAAAATCAGAATACTTTTAAAATAGTAGCCATAGACGGTAATAGCACAATATAAGTAAAAAAATTACACAATTGCAGAGTGTAAAACCTGAAACCTACAATATACCAAATTCTTTAAATTAATCACTAATCCATGAGACAGCAGCAAACTAAGCATCAACAATAATAAGGCACTAGCAAATCTCTAGTTTAATGCTCAGTTACAAAATTATAAATATCATTGACATTGCACCATCAGGATTCATTAACTCATACACTACAGCTACTGGAGCTAATCCTGTATTTTGCAATTTCAACACTTGCTTCTGTATATCCAGATTTCTCAAACATTCCACCTTTTTTAACAACAATAGGAAAAGTATGTTCCACAAAATCATCAGCACTATTCAAAATTTGCAGACAGCGTTGCATGATAACATATTACCTGCCTTTTAAACTCAAATCATATACATAATTAATCACTAATCTGTGAGATGGTAGTAAATTAAACATTAACAATAATAAATGCACTAGCAAATCTCTAGTCTAATGCTCAGTTACAAAATTATAAATATCATTGACATTGCACCATCAAGATTCATTAACTAATACACTACAGCTACTGGAGCTAATCCTGTATTTGCAATTTCAACACTTGCTTCTGTATATCCAGATTTCTCAAACATTCCACCTTTTTTAACAACAATAGGAAAAGCATGTTCCACAAAATCATCAGCACTATTCAAAATTTGCAGACAGTGTTGTATGATAACATATTACCTGCCTTTTAAACTCAAATCATATACATAATAAAAAAACATTATAGCCTATACCTTTTGCTCAACTTAGCAGCTTTAATATTTTTACAAATATTAGGCGTCAGTAAAGTACTTATTGTATTTAAAATCCATATTAGAACTCCATACACTAAAAAATATATAACAAGCTTTCAGAAAGATATAGATATAAAACTACTAAGTAATCTAAGATTATAACACTTGAGCAATTAAACAATTTCCTTCTACTTTTGTTATTCTTACTTCAACAACACTTTGTAACTTAACATCATCATTAGCAAATTTTACTAAAGCAAAATTCTCTGCTCTACCAGTACCTGACTTTTCAACAATAACACTTTGTTTCGTATGCAATAGAGTATTATAGAAATTATGCAACCTCTTTTCAGCAAACTCTAACAAGTACTTTACACGTCTTTTTTTTACTTCTTGTATAACTTGTGGCATTCTAGCAGCTGGTGTACCTTCCCTCCTCGAGTATGGGAAAACATGTAGATAAGAAATATTAGCCTCTTCTATCAACTTAACTGTATCACTAAACATTTCTTCAGTTTCTGTAGGAAAACCAACTATAATATCTGCACCAAATGCTACTTCTTTTCTTTTACTAAGTATTTTATCACAAAAATCTATCACTTGTTCCCTATTATGCCTACGTTTCATCCTCTTAAGAATCAAATTATTTCCTGATTGCAAACTTAAATGCAAATGTGGCATAAACCTAGGCTCATTTATAATAATATCAACAAGATCATCTTCTATCTCTGCTACATCTATAGATGATAATCTTAACCTACGTAATTGTGGAACCGCACTTAATACCCTCTTCACCATTCTTCCAAGTACACGTTGACCATAAATATCCAACCCAAAATCACTAATATCCACACCAGTAAAGACAACTTCATTATATCCATTGTTAACACAATCTCTTACCTTAGTGATAATATCTTCTATATTCAGAGAACGATTATCCCCTCTTGCTTTTGTAATAACACAAAATGTACATTCATGATTACATCCATTTTGAATCTCAATTAACGCCCTAGATTTTCCAGAAAATTTATTTACTGAATCCTGTACAATTTCTTTTGAATCTTCTATTTTACTTACAACAACTTTACCTTCAGTAACATAACTTTCATACTTTAATTTATCTTGATTACCTAATACTTTAATTACCCCAGGCATATTAATGTATAAGTCCGGATTTAATTGTGCAGCACACCCCGCCACTATGATTTTTACATTAGCATTACTATTGTAAAGTTTACGTATTTTAGACCTTACCTGACGTTCAGCTTCATTAGTGACAGCACAACTATGGATAACAATTACATCTTCTAATTGTGCTTTTCTTAAATTATTTTTGATAACTTCACTTTCATAAAAATTCAACCTACACCCAAAAGTAATCACATCACTCATCTCTACTCTCTAATCCACATTAATTAGTACTATTGCAACAATTATTCTTAATTATAATATCAAAATACTCATTAAAATTCTTTTCAAACATTTCTAACATACACCACAGGTTATCTGAATAGAAACACAACCTTACAACTGAAACCACAATAAATCCTGCACAGCACAATAATTTATTCATACATGTTTAAAATAAGCAGTTTTCCACACGAATTTCATGACTTATGATAACAGGAAGTAAAACCAAAGTAAAATTTATCAATTAGAAACTACATTGTAGTTGTCACAGCATTACAAGAAGGTTTAAAGCATTTAATTAGTCTTTTTATTAATTAAGCTATTTATTTCCTATAAAATAGCAAAATTTTTTTTATAATCCAATTAATTTTCATACATATCAAAAAATCACAGCACTAAGTTAAATTTCATGAGAACTATTCAAATTACATTTACTTTTTGAATCAACCTTATCCAAAAAATAGACACTACATTATTTATATTAGCGCTAACGTTTAGAAAGCAGCTTTATTCTTCAACTTCTATTTTAAGCTCTATCTCCTCAATAATTTTATTGCAATACTCATACAACTTCTTACCAAGACTATATAACTCAATACTTCTAGCTAAACTGACCTGATTAGATTCCAACTCTTTAACTATTAGCTCTAATTGCTCTATAGCACTTTCAAAAGTATACTCATCATCAATAGACATAAGGCATTATTTACTGTATATATTTAATATAGTAATTGCTTCCTTAGATAAGAACAAGTATCAAATATGCGTGCAAGAATATATAAACCAACAAAAAGTGCAATGCAGTCCGGTGACAATAAATCAAAAATATGGAAACTTGAATTTGAACCTTCGTGTACTCAATACATAGAACCATTAATGAAATGGACAGGGTCACATGATACAAGACAACAGATACGCTTATTCTTTAAAACCAAGGAATTAGCTATTGCATATGCAATAGCGCATAATATTGACTATATTGTTTTGCAAAACAATTCACGCACTACATCTCCAAAATCTTATGCTAGTAACTTTACAAGGCTTAGAGGTATTTAGAGATATAAGTACTGACATGCTATATATATCAATATACGTCATGTTAAAACATACATAAAACAATATAAGACTTTTGTCACTATAACACTCACACAGTATTAAATTAATAGAAAACACTAACTAAAATTCACACACAGACATAAAATTATTTATATTACATTAATACAAGCTATGCTTGTATAAATCAGACAATATTAAAAAGTTTTAAATTATCTATTAAGTCATAACATTGAATTGATAAAAAATGAAGAAAATATTAATTATATGATTAATATATACATAAAGTACATAACAGATATTAAAACCATGCACATGTAAATAAAATTTAATTGAACATAAAATATATAATCAAACTAAGAACGCTAGCATTGACTATAAAATGGTTATTTATATAAAGTAATATTAATTAACCTTTTTTAACAGACGTTAAAATTATGTACATGCAAAAAAAATTAACTATGTACAAAATACAAACTTAAACTAAGGATATTAGCAATAAAATTTGATTATCAAATAGTTACTTGTACAAAATCATATCAACTTTATATGATGCTACATTTTTATACCCCAAGTCTTATATAAAAATGTACTACAAAAATTAAAATATTAAAAAATCTTATACTAAAACTACTATACACATATTTTTTTAAAAGTTTTTACACTATCTTATACATAAAAAAGCATGACAATCTATTATTAAATTTACTAATTTGATTATCATATAATAACTTAACAACATAATTTGTTTACTATTAATTCTATTTATAAACATATTTTTCATGATTCTATAGTTGTAAAGCAATTCATACTTATGTTACAGTATTTGATACACTAGTAGTACGTTAAAGAAATTATGTTTTTTATATTATTATTTAAGATCCTACCTTTATATATCACAGTACTTCTGGGATTTATTGCTGGAAAGTTTCTTAAAATAGATAGCCCTAGCGTAGCAAGATTACTTTTTTACATAATGGGCCCAATTGTAGTGTTTTCCGGAATTTCACAAATAACCATTAATTCAGAAATTTTATCACTTCCTTTTTTCACATGGTTTGTATGTTGTATAATGTCAGCTGTAGTATATTATACTTCTTCTTTCATTTTTAGAGACAGTACAAGAAACATATTAGCATTTAGCTCAGGAAGCTCAAGTATGGGTTTTTTTGGACTGCCAGTTGCATTAGCAATGTTTGACAATCATACAGTATCAATATATCTTTTCTGTTATGTAGGAATGTTAATGTTTGAAAATAGTTTTGGTTTTTATATTGCTGCTCAAGGAGCATATACTCCAAAAAAATGTATAATAAAATTAACAACATTACCTGCAGCTTACGCTGCCATAATAGCATTAACTGTTAATTACTTTAAAATACCTGTTCCACCATTTGTATCTGATGTTGCAATTAATATTAGAGGTGCTTATGTTTCATTAGGCATGATGTTATTAGGGATAGCAGTTGCAAATATTAAAATCTTCACTATTGATTGGAAATTCATTTTTATTACATTAATAATAAAATATGTATTTTGGCCAGTATTAATACTTGGATTCATCATTTTAGATAAGTTAACCTTACAGTTATACAATAACGACATATATAGGGCACTAATACTATTAGCAATAATACCAATGTCAGGTACAGGTATAATATTAGCAACAATGCTAAACAATAACCCTGATAAGACAGCAATTATGTTACTAGTCAACACAACTATAGGGCTATTTTATGTACCATTAATGATTTCAATATTACTATATGAATAAAAGACATGAATCTAATATATTAACCTACTGAAACATAAAGGACTTTTTATAAACAAATTCAAGATCCTTGCACTTTTTCACAGTTCATTATTTGACATCAGATCCATATTATAACCATATAGTTTTTTCAAGACAAAAAACCATTCAAATACTTTCATAACATTTCACTTACAATGCATTGCATAATACACTAACCCAATATTAACATTTATTGTTATTAGAGAGCTTTGACAGCTAAAATCTTTATACTTCTTACATCTAACTCAACATTAATCTAATCCTATAGCCACATAAGCTCCCAAAATATAAAGAGTATCAAACCTATTACAAATATTTCCATTACATTAACTTGCATATAACGGTTTCAACATTATTTGTACATAAGATATCAATTCAATATTCATTGAAAAACAAAGAGAATTTTACAAACTAAATACGAAATCCTCATACTTTGACATATTTAACTATTTGATATGAACTTAATTTTATAGCTATATAAGTCTTCAAAATATACAAAGTATCAAACACACTTAAATATTCTTATTGCAATTACTTGTAATATAATGACTGCAACATCACAATATCAATAGATATGAATCTCAATACATCTGTGAAATATCAAGAAGCTTTTCACAAGAAATGCAATATTCTTTTCATACTTAACTACCTAGCACCAAACTCATCTTATGCAACACAAGATTGCAAATACAAAAAGTACCCAACCCATTCAAATACTCCTACTACACTGACTTATACATAATGATTTCAACATTATTTGAAGGTATCAATTTAATATTCACTGAAATACAAAAAGACTTTTATAAGCTAAATACAAAATTCTCATACTTTGCCATATTTAACCATTTAATATGAACTTAACCTTATAGCTATATAAACCTTTAAAATATAAAACTCACTAAAACCATCTAAACATTTTTATTTTACTCACACTGTAATATGATTACTTTAGAGATTCCATAGACACGTTCAACCATCACTCTATATCCCACTGGACATACAAAAGTCACTTTTTTTCTAATCCTAACCACAACCACACTACTACTTTTAATCCAATTTAATTTCATTAATACACTAAGTGTTACATCAACTAAAGCAGGATTAGTATACGGAGGATCAACAAAAATAATATCATATTGATCAGTAGCAACAGGTAATTTCTCAACATCACAACACATAAGTGTGACATTATTTACAACCCCTAAGTGTTCAGATGTTCGTTTTACTAAGCTTAAATTATAGTGGTTTATATCAATCAATAAAGCACTCCCTGCTCCTCTGGATAACGCTTCAAATGATAATGACCCACTACCACAAAATAAATCAAGAACTTTACAGCCTTGAATATTCATACGAGATAATATGATATTAAAAATAGACTCTCTAATTATAGACATAGCAGGACGAGCACTTAGTAATTTATCAGAAAATATTCTCCTACCACGATATTTACCTGATGTTATACGTAACATAATAATTAATTATATCTTTCTATTAAAGCATTCTTTTTTAAGTTGGATAATAAATATTCACTTTGCATAGTTAACTTTTCCATATAAAGCTTCTGCTTAATAAAATCAGCATTATCTATTACATCATCAGCTTTACCTGGTGTAACATTACATAACATAATAATGTCAACTACATTATTATCAGTAACTTCTACTATCTTACCAACATCACAAGATTGCAACATATTTTGCATTTTTACAGACAAATCCTTCACTTTCATTACAAAACTAAATGGCTCAGGTAGTCCAAACTCTTTTGCAATATCATTAAAATTTTCACATGTAGCTTTAGTCTTCAATTGGCTAATCTGATTTGAATATTCTTTACCTTCTTCAACATTTAAATGTATTTGCTTTAAATCAACATTACTACTTGCAAACTCGCGACTTATGTCGGCTCTATGTAGAAGTTTTATAACAAAACTACCATGTTGGTTTTTTATAGGTCCTATTATATCTCCAACTTCCGCATTAAGCAATTTATTTGCTAAATCCACATCAATACTTTTAACACTAATACTAGCCTCTTCAACTAATACATCCTTTTTATCTGCCTTAATATTTTCAACACTTACCCCACTTTGCAAATCAGTCATGATACTATCTATTATAGATTCATTATCACTCACATTAGCTGGAACTATTATTTCTTGAATATGTACAGATGTATCTACTCCATTAGTAACAGTACAATCCCTACTATCACGTATTTCTTTCTCACTAATAATAATATAAGGTATTACTTTGAGCATTAGTATTTTATTCCAAAGTAGTTTAGATTTCATATGTTCCATAAACATTTTATAGTCCAATCCTTGTGTTTCAACATAAGACTTAAAATCAATGTTTCCTAAATTTTTCATCACTAAAAATTGTTTAATAGCTTCTGCAACATCTCTTTCAGTAACTGTAATTTTAAGTTTTTTAGCCTCTTGTCTCCATATAGACTCATCAATTAAAGCATCTAATGCTATTTCTTCTGCTGTACCACCATCAACTTTATAAAAAAATTTGTTTATAGCAACACGCTTTTCTAAATCTAAATTAGAAATCAAATCATCATTTACTACAGCAACTATTTTTACATCAGCAAAAACAGTATTACTAAATAACATAACACACAAAATCAATAACCTTACTGCATGATTAAACATATGAATTATCATTTAACAAGTTCTTCCTTCAACTTTATATAAAAATACAGCAATGTCAAAGACTCTTTAACAGTGTAGCATTCTTACAAAAGTTATCTCAAAAATAAATCCAACATATACGTTACAATAATAAAAACTTTGACTAAAAATCTCCTATATAATGTGCATAATAAGTGAAAATAAATTAAATATTATTGCCTTTTATATAATAGATGAAGTCTTAAGATACGGGCGAGTGACCAGGATTGAACTGGCGACCCTCAGTGCCACAAACTGATGCTCTACCAACTGAGCTACACCCGCCATATAACAAAGAACTCCTGTACTTTTATCATAATAAATGATCAAATACAACATAGAAATGCTTTATAATTTATAAATGACACAATCGAAAGAATAAAAAGTTCTACATGTACAACATCTAATTATCTAATAAAAATCTTTAAAGATATAACTTTCTAAAATTACATGATTTATAAATGTTATGTTTCAAATTGATAATATTATAATTATGTTTTTTATCATTACTATATCATAGAATATTACGATACAAGCATCCTGAAATACTAATAAGTTACCACAAATTATAAGAAAGTACAAAAATGATCAAAAACAATGTAATACGCAACATCAAACTATTTCATATTGCAGGCAGTCTTACTGACATGTTATATCATATAACAACACTTATATACAATCCATCAATGATTACAGCTAAGCAAGTTTAAACCTGTGGCAATACAGCTAACGTCAATAAAAAAGAACATTATTACTAAACATATTACATGCCACACTTAATTATTCTACATTATGCAATAACATTATTGACTGTATTACATGATAACAACACACACGTATACCTTCTGTCTTATCAATTAAATAGTAATAACGTACAAACCTAATCATGTAGGAGACTAAGTTAGTGTTCACAATAAAAATGAAAAGATATATTACATAAAAAACTCTTTTTAAAATTTAGATAATAATTGTTAACTTTTAAACTAATAATGCCTAAATTTATTAATAATATATTTACCATTAGCACTAATAGTGTTAATATCTATATTAATAATTCTTATAATAATTTAATATGATGTATAATAATATTAATATGAACGGCTCTTTTTTTAATGTAACTGGAGATAATGTAACAGATAATCTAGATTCTCTTAATTCTACTGTAGATAATAGCATGTCGACTACAATATTGTTAGGTGTTATTTTTGTTTTTATATTTCTGTATATTATGATAAATTGTCTCACAGCGAATAAAGAATATACAAGATATTTGCAACAAAATGGACCAAGGCCTGATATTGAAATGGAATTAGACTTAATAATCCAAAGTGACAATAACAGTGTCCAACAAGATAATACAAGTCAAAAGACATCTGGATTTAGATTATATGGAGTATTTGATAGGTGATTTACATTCAATAACCTAACAGAAACTTTTAGTATTTATACTCTGTTAAGTTTTTTATCATCATTAATGCATTTATCCTATATTAACTTTACAGTTATAGATTGCATTATAAAACTTTATACACAATTTACCTTACCACAGAAGTAACAACCACAGTAATACGTCATTCCTACAAACATCTACTCAATGCTTACAACAAAAAAGATACCCTATACCACTATATAAAAAACCTTTGGTTGTCATAGACAATAATACATTTAATTATTTTTTTAACCTATTGTAATATATTTGTTTATCATGACTCACAGTGTTATCATCCATATAAATTTATAATAATCAAATACTATGCCTACTACACCTAGCTCTACTCCTGATACTAACAATGTAACAAGTAGTACAAATAACATTACCACTACAACAAATCCTCTTACTTCTACTATAAACAATCTTTTGTCTAGAGCTTGCACTTATATTGCAGATACTGTGACAGGTAATAATAGCACTACAACACAGACAACAACTCATACAACTACTGATACTTCTGCTACTACACAGCAAAATAGCAGCAGTGCTACTAGTATAGCGACAAGCGTTTACAACTATATTACAAATGCTGTGACAGGTAATAATAACGCTACAACACAGACAACGTCGAATCTTGTAACCACTCATACTACTACACAGCAAAGTGACAGTACTGCTATTACAGTGGGGGTGATAATTGCAGCTCTTTTTATCTTTGCATTTCTGTGGATATCTTTTTTGATTATGAACGAGCATTTGGAAAGAAATAGACGTCGCAGGAGAGCACAGACAAGATATTTGAGAGAGCATGGACCTCCCCCTGATATTGAACACACTGAATTAGATCTAGTTTCAATAACTCAAGAAAGTAACAGCAATCAAAATGAGGAGCCTACACCAGATAATACTGATTTGTTATTAATACACCAGCATCTAAATCCTAATCGTCATCAGAAGAATCCCGGATTTAGATTACATGGAGTATTTGATAGGTAATTTATATTTAATTCGGCCTTTTATCATTAATGCTGTTATTAAGTACTTTCTGTGATCAACAAATTATTTTGCACTTGAAGTCACAAAATAGAGTTACTGCATTATAGAAGTGTATATACACGTTACTTTATATCAACTACATCAACAGC